>JAHDHB010000335.1:0-548 GCA_020631545.1 Saprospiraceae bacterium
AGTTAGTAGTTTGTAGTTAAGAGTTAGCAAAGGCTTGGAGTGTACTCTGGGCTTTTGTTTTTATTAGGCTAGTGGCCATTTCCTAAAAGCCTCTGTCTACTCCCAATAGGGATACGGGAACCCACTACAGGGAAAACAAACTCGCTCTTACAGGTTTGTACTTATATTTGAAGAGCACTACTTATGATGTAAGGAAAATATAAAAAACACACGACTTGAAGACCATTTAGTTTTTGGGTGTTAACAAAAAAATTACGATATTGCAAGCGCTGTGTAGGTATATCTATGCAGCCAATAATATAAAGAACGTTTTTTCAAACATGATCGAGCAAATACAGCGAGATAATATTGACTCACTTTTATCTGATTTCAAGGATGTTGTGAGCAAATCTATAGAACAATCTTGGCTAATGGAGGAGGATTCTGAACATTTGGAATCCTTAAAAAATAGCTTGGAGGCTCTTTCAAAGAATCTATTGCCAATAGGTGATTTTGCCTTTGATAAGCTTAAGGAAACGAAGGAAGAAGAGAATTTAGGCTATTATGTC
>JAHDHB010000335.1:558-7671 GCA_020631545.1 Saprospiraceae bacterium
CGAAAGCCTATCTTTTGCTATGGCGCGATATTATCCTCCAACATCAAAAGGCAGAAATTTTGTACTTAGATGGAGAGGTAGGTCTTACTCATTTTCGAGAGTTAAAAGATCGCTCCAAAGTGGCTATTTCTGAAGCATCTGAAGCCTTTTTGGGCGCTTTAGAGAAGGAATATAAGGCAGCTAAAGCCAAAGGAGCTAAGAAGCTGTTAGAGGTCTGGAAACTCCAGCAAAATCCTTGGACTACTTACCGAGAACAAATCGCTAAGATTCCAGAACAAGGCACTTTATTATTAAAGGAATATCAAAAGCTAAAGTCAGTACATGCTGATTTTGCTCGTATACAACAACTTATCCAAGAGAATCTTAGCGCTTCTATTTTAGATATCCAAGAGATAGAAGAAAGGACAAAGGAAACGTTAGATTACATTGACGCTAATAACCATGAGCAGGTTATTGATTACCTAGAAGATCTTGAGCATGAACTAAAAACGCCAAATGATCTCAATGTTTTCAATACCCAGTTTGATAAATTGTTATCGGTGCTTCCTTCTACACAGCAAGTACCTATGGAAGCTAAAGGCGGTACGCTTCTACGTAAAGATGTTCCGTTCCAATCGAACACAAAATGGTGGTTAGATGCTGAAATACTGCCTATTATATACGAAGTTTGGGAGCTTGTAGAGAAGGTAAGAAATGGGATGAAAGTTGTGCTTGCTAATATTCGTCACCGAGCCATTTCCTTTGCAAAAGATAACAAAAAACAAGAGGAGGAAGAGGATCTACAATTGGGAGAACCACTTCGCCATTTTTTGAGCAAATCACCTTCTTGGAAAGAAAAATTTGATGGATACAATCAATTAATCACCACTAGGTTAGATGATTCTTTCAAAGTCAGTTCAATTTATAATCCATCGAAGGAGGATTTCTTAGCCGTATCTTCCCACTCGACACTCAATCAATTTCGCTTTGCTCAAAGCACTTGGTTAGTTCAAATTCAGCAGTGGTTTTTAAAAAAAATTAGTCGGTTTAAGGATTTTAAAAAGTGGGTACAACGCGAAAATGATTTAAGTGTATCCGAGAAGGCAGTCCGATATATTCAAAATGGAAAAGAGCAAGAAGAAAATAAGAATTATTCAAGTATATTTTTGACAAAAGGTTATGTAGGTGAATCCTTTTGGATAGGCCGCAAGAATGAATTACAGCATACAGAATCCTTGATTAAGCAATGGAAAGAAGGCTATAGAGGGGCGGTTCTATTAAGTGGTCAGCGTTTTTCAGGCAAATCCTTGTTCGGAGAATTAGTCGCTAAACGCCATTTCCCTAACAATACCGTTTGGCTAATGCCTGGTGCTACCGCCAAAGTAGGAAAGCAAAAATTTACAACCTCCTACGATTTAGGTAAGGCATTATCCGTCATCAATGGCCATGATACCAACTCTAAACCATTAATTTGGATAGATGATTTAGAGTTGTGGGCAAACCATCGTTTTTCGCTTAGCCAGAATGTTCGAAGTTTATTAGATTTCATTGATCATAATACGGACAAATATTTTTTCCTAGTTTCTATGAGCAATTGGGTACTAGCTCACCTAACTAAAAACCAACAGATTAATCGTGTTTTTCAAGCTACGATAAGCTTAGACAGCATGAGTAAGGAAGAGATACGACGAGCCATTACGGTAAGGCATGGGGCGACGCATAAAACCTTAGTGGATTCTACGGGTAAAAAAGTACCGTTACAACAATTTAACAAGATGACCTCCAAGGTGTTCCGTGCCTCTCGTGGCAATATTGGCGATGCCTTAAATAAGTGGTCTATTTCTATAAATAAGGTAGATGAAGAAAAGGTCATTAATGTATTTAAGCCCAATCCTCCTTTACCTGATTTCTTGCAGCCTGATACAGCACTTTTATTGAGTACGATAATGATGGGTAAGAAGATGGATTATTATGATTTGCAAATGCTCTTCGGTCCTGCTTTCCATGAAAAGTACCGTAGAATCTTAAAACGCCTAGTAAGCGTAGGACTTGTGGTTCGTGACTTGGATGATTCTTTAGAAATCAACGAACTGATAGCCAACCCTTTGGGAAAACTATTAGACCAAGGGAAGTATTTAAAATTAAAATAAAAGATGTACTATTTATGGAATAAGAAAGAATATCTAGCAAAGCTAGGATATTTCTCATTTCATACATCCAACATCATAAATCTTATTTCTTAATCTAAATTAATGGATAAGTTATTAGCTAGCCAATTTACTTGGCAAGAATTTTTAACCATTGACTTGACTTTGTTAGTCTTGTATTTGGTCTTACGCATCACCTTGGGATTACTAGGTAAAGTAAATTTCCTAGGAAGTATACAATCAAAATTAGAATTGGCGATTCGTTCTATACTTCTATTTTTCGAGCCATTAGTATTACTTATATTAGGTAGCATTTTTGTACTATTTAACCCTCTAACTCATGGGCTTTTGCTGTTTATTTTTCTTGCAATGAGCTATATTCCTGTACGGAATTATATCAGTGGTCGCATTATCCTATTTGATAAGGAAATAACCATTGGTAGTCAAATGCGCATTCAAGAAATAGAAGGCATTATTTCAAAAATAGGTCGTGTCGGCTTGCAAGTCAGTACAAATGGGGGCTCACATTTCATCAATTATACAAAAATGCTAGAAGAGGGTTTCACACTGTTGAAAAACGAAAAAATGGGCGGCTTTTATTATTTAAAAGTAAAGCCTAAAGACTCGAACAACAATCCAAGACAAGTACAACGCTTGCAAGATTTATTGATGACTACCCCATATCTCAACCACAACCACTCACCAAAACTCAGCTCTTCACCTACTGATCCACAAGTTATTGATGTGTGGCTATCGGTTCAAGAAGAAAAGCATTTGCAAGAGTTATTAGCACTCATGAAGCAGTGGGGGTATTCGGTGGAATTGAGTACGGAGCATTGAGTTTTTTTCACAAAGAACTCAAAAAGACACAAAGATTTTGGACGAAAAACATTTTCCTCCATC
This sequence comes from Saprospiraceae bacterium, assembly GCA_020631545.1. Taxonomy (GTDB): domain Bacteria; phylum Bacteroidota; class Bacteroidia; order Chitinophagales; family Saprospiraceae; genus JAHDHB01. Next base: position 3,588 of record JAHDHB010000335.1, read on the forward strand.
ATATTATAAAAACATAGCGTTAGTGAGGTAAAACAATTCCTTCCTAACTATAAACTTTTAACTACTAAAAATGGAAGCATTATCCCCTTATAATCTGATTATTGCATCCTCTATTATCATTATTTTATCGTTTTTCTTTGGCGAATTGGCGCGGAAGACAAATATTCCTTCAGTGCTTATGCTTATTGCGCTAGGAATTTTGATAAAGTTCGGTTTGGAAGCGAATGAAATGGGAGGCCTTAACTTTTTCCCATATCTTGAAGTGCTGGGTATTGTTGGATTGATTATGATCGTGCTGGAAGCAGCTTTAGAATTAAAGCTAAAAAAGGAGAAATACGTTCCGATAGCCAAAGCCTTGATAATCGCTCTCGTAGGATTAATGCTCTCGACGTGGGTAGCAGCATTAATTTTGGAGTATTTTATTGACGGAATGTCTACGATGCAAGCATGGCTATACGCTACGCCTTTGTCGATCCTGTCGAGTGCCATCATTATCCCTAGTGTTACGGGCTTGATCGAGAAGAAAAAGGAGTTTCATATTTATGAAAGTACCTTTTCGGATATTCTAGGCATTATGTTGTTCTATTTCCTTACAGCTCAACTTGATACGGGCGATCATTCTAGTGGCGTAGCTGGTTTTGCAGGCTCAGTTGTTCTAACTATTGTCTTATCGTTTGTAGCAAGTTACCTTATTGTTGTGGTCTTCCAAAACATCCGAAGCCATACGAAGCTTTTTCTGTTAATAGCTGTTTTGTTGCTACTTTATTCCCTAGGAAAATCGGCACATCTTTCTTCCCTGATCATCATCCTAGTTTTCGGATTGGTAATAGCAAATATGAAGTTGTTTTTCAGGGGCTTCCTAGGCAAATGGTTGATTCAAGATAAGGCAAAAGAGGTCTATGAAGGCTTGCATGTAATTACGATGGAAACGGCCTTTGTCGTCAGGACATTCTTCTTTGTAATTTTTGGAATTACGATTTCATTAGCCTCGTTGGCAAGCTTGAATGTAGCCATGATAAGTGGTTTGATTATCCTCTCTATCTATGTGATTCGTTATGTTATTCTTCGTCTATTTATTGGGAAAGATATTATCCCTCAGCTATTTGTAGCGCCTAGAGGATTGATTACCATCTTATTATTCTATGCGATACCGCAAGAAGCCATGGTAGAAGGTTTTGAGCCGGGTATTCTACTCTTCATCATCATTGGTACAAGTCTTTTAATGACTGTAGCCATGGTCTATGATAAACGCCGCTCGGAACAGGCTGTCCGCCAAGCCCAAAATATGCCAATTGGCTATGAACAATGGACTGCCCCTACAGTATTAGAGGTTGTGGAAGAAGAAAAACACTAGTGGTGTAAAGCATAAGGAGCTAGGAACGGAATATAGAAAGTTCCGTTCCTAACATCTTATCGCTCAAAAACACAGGCTATGACACTACAAGAACAAGTTATCTATGGACTAATTTATCTTCTTGTTTGGGGGGTAATATACTTTGGATTGTACAAACTAAGAGACCATCATTTATTTCGAACTGATTTTCAGCGTATCAATTGGTTGAGTTTTGTGCATTATCTAGTATCTACACCACTAATAGTGGCTTCTTTTTTTATCGATCCACCTGCTTTAGACTATGGTATGCCTCCTCAGGCGCCCCTTCTTCATGCCATGCTGATTTTGCTCACCTTTTACCTGATTGGGGCAGCACACGCTTTGTTTTTTGTTGAAAAACGGGATAATCTTGCAGTCATCCATCATTTAGCCTTTGGTTTTGTGCTTTGCATTCTTTTAGCTTGGGGTAATTTTCCTAGGTTTTGGATGTTGCTTTATGTAGCCCAAACGCCTGGCGTTTTGTTTCATCCGCTCTTGGCCATGCGCAAAAGTGAAAAGGTTTCGCCTCATTTCTTATTGAAGTTTGAGCGTATCCATTTTTGGGTTTATATTTTCTTTCGGCATTTCTTTCAATTTCCTTTTATCATCCTCAGTTTTTATTTGGACTATGTGAATGCTTATTCGCCTTATTATGTGTGGCTTTTCTTAGGCATTCCTACCTCTATTTTAGTGACCATTTTTACGGTAATTTGGACAAAGAAGGCTCTGATCCATTTGAGGGAGGAAGAAAGGAAATTATTGGCTAACTAATTCATTTACAAACACAAAAGCAATCCCTACCACTTAAGAGTTTAGCTCTTTCTGTTACATGTTTTTCCACCCAACTTCATTAATTATAGAAAATATTTTGCTATTACTGTCTTGGTAAGCAAACTTTTCGAATTTCCATCCCAAATGATTTCACGCAATACACGATTGGTAGGTACGTCGCTGCTGATATTTTTCATGCAAATCACCTAAAATCGGAATTGCCCCATATCGCCCTTCCTAATATCGTCTCTCCTTGTCTGCATCCTATCTTTCCAAGCATTTTTCTCTACAAAGTAAATCTGAACATGTCATAATTTAGCATAACTAAGCAGAGTTGTATCATGCGTAGCAAAAATAAGTTGTGCATTTAACGGAACCGTTTTATTAGATAAAAGATTTCAATGAGATTTATTATTGCTTCCCGTCAAAAAAGGAACTAACTGCGTAAACCTTCCTACTACACAAAATTCAAATCGTTTTTTGGCTCCAGCTAAAACCACCAACGATTTAATTTAAAAATTCTCTCAAAATACGACACTCGGAAAATGTTCATTTTCTAATAACCTCCAAACATTAAGATATAAAGAATACAAACATGTTACAAGAGTGCAAACATTTATAAAAATTTTGAAAACGAAAAAATAGCAAATAACCTAGGTTTACAACATCAAAACGATTTATCATTCTTATAAAAATTTTAGACGGCTACGCCACTAAAAAAATCTAAGCTTCACACTTATACTCCAACACCGTTAACGAAAAACAAGGAATATTCCTTCACCTAGCGAATTCTATCACACTCCGCTAGTGCCATCACAGCGTAAAAGAGACCATGACTAATTTTAAGATAACAGATATACAAATACACCATAATAACGTAAAAGCTCACCACCAAGAAAAATGGGAACAAAAGCTAAAAGTTATTATAAAACTCAACTTGCAAAACAGTTCTTATTCGGTATCGCAATTAGCAGAACAAATGGACATGTCAGAACGTGGCCTTAATTATAAGGTAAAAAAAATTACGGGTTTAACACCCGCAAAATACATCAATGAGCTCCGTCTGCAACGAGCAGAAGCATTGATCAAAAGTCATAGCTTTACTACGGTAAAGGAAATTTGCTTTGCTGTAGGATTTATAAAACCTGCTTATTTCTCTTCCTTATTCAAAAAACGATTTGGAATGCCGCCTTCTCAATATTTGCCGTTTTGGGCTATATGTTTGCCGTTTTGGGGAATAATAATATTACTTATTCAATCTAACTTTGCTATTAATTAACCATTTTTTTAAATCCAAACATTTATGAAGCAAAATTATTTAACTATTTTAATCATGCTTGTTTTTTTCTTATTCATAAGCATCAATCAAGCAAATGCTCAATGTCCAGTTGGTCTAGACAAAGACAACGACGGAGTCCCTGACATCGTAGATGTTGATGACGACAATGACGGAATTCTTGACATTGACGAATGTACAAGTTCAGACTGGGGTTCTTCTCCTTGGGGATGGCCAGCAGGTGCATTTAATAGTACCATTGTTGCAAATAATAACCTTACCATGAACATTGATGTAACTACCGCCGCAGCGGGTGCGCTTTTGGTAGATTACGATGCTCCCGGTGCCAATATCGGCGGTATAGCAGATATACGTGTTCGCTTTAATCCCAATGCAGGACAAGGAACCTCCCCTGTAAACGTAGTAATTACTTTTTCTGCACCTGTTGATGGATTAAGCTTTGCTATTGCAGACATTGATGGATTCGGAGGAAGGCAAGACAAAGTAACGGTAACGTCAGATGTTGGTAATCCCACCTTGACCATAGTTTCAACGAATCCAACCTTTACTGTTTCGGGCAATACAGCACAAAACAATGATGGGACTGATGACTCTGCTAATAATGATCGAGGCACCACAACAGCCACATTTCCCGATGGTGTTAC
>JAHDHB010000336.1:0-4242 GCA_020631545.1 Saprospiraceae bacterium
GGAATGATAATTTAAGCATTGATTCTGTTCTTATTGAATATTCCGTCAATGGTGGCGCTTCTTGGGATTCTATAGCTACAGTTCCCTATAATTTGGGTTATATCGTATGGAATGTTCCCCAAAATTATTCTAATACAGCCTTGATTCGGATTTCGGATATAGATTATTTTCCGACAAGAGGGATAAGTAATGGGTATTTTAAGCTAAGGAATACGTTGAATATTCCGCCTGTAGCGGTTAAAGACACAATAGAGACTACTCTGGGCTTTTTTGTAGATATAAAGACTTGGTTAAATGATTTTGATGAAGAGGATTTGATTGATTCGCTTTCTATTGCTTTGGTCGATACTCTTTCTGCTCAAGATGGGCAAGTTCTTGTACGACCCAATGGACAAATTCGAGTAACCACGGCTAATGATATTGAAGCAAAAACGATTAGTTTCAGATATAGCATTTGCGATAAAGGAATTCCTGTCCTTTGCGATACCTCATCTATAGTAATTTTCGCTTCCGTAGGCCCATCACCCGTTTGGGCAAAAGATGATTATGTTTACCTCACCGTAAATGAAACAGCATCGGGTTCTCTACTTTCAAATGATCGGCATCCAGATGATTCGTTGATTATTTTTGGTAATTATTTCCCTCAAAATTTGCCTAACGGATTAACAGTTATTGCCGATGGAACCTATGATTTTATACCAGATGGCATGGGAAGGGATACTTTATATTACTATATAGAAGTAGAACAAAGCGATACTATAAGAAGAGATACTGCCGCATTGTATATTTTTTCTGTTGAGGACACTCCTTTAGCCAAGGATTCTATGAATTTACGCGTTCTCTGGGAAATGACGGATGGGCCTAATTGGACTTTGAGTCCTAATTGGGATTTTCAGGAAAAATTAGCTTCTAGTAATTATAGTGGAGTTTTTCTTTCAAATGGAGGAGAAGGAGTTAAGTCAGTTAGTTTAAGTATAAAGGAGTTGACTGGTGAAATACCAGACTTAGATTTACCTTTTTTAGAAGAATTAGGCTTGAGTAATAACTCTATCACGGGGGTGATTCCAGATTTTAATCTTCCTAATTTATTATTTGTATACTTGAACGGAAATGAATTTTATGGTCAAATGCCCAAAATTGTTGCTCCAGTTAAGCATCTTAATCTATCAAGCAATTTTTTGTCAGGCAAAATTAAACATGTTGATATACTAAGCCTTGAAAGGCTTACTCTAGCTAGGAATCAATTCAAAGGTGAGTGTCCAAACTATAGTTGGACTGCACTTTGGGATCTTTCTTTGGATTTTAATAATCTGCAAGGAGTGCTCCCTCCTTTTTCGATTCCTAGTATTCAATATCTGACGATTTCCAATAATCAAATAGAAGGACAGATTCCTGAATTCAATACTCCCAGTCTAATATATCTTGCTTTAGGACAAAATCAATTATCAGGTTTTTTGCCCAACTTTGGAAATGCATCTGCTCTTCAACAAATGTTTATAGAAGACAATCTTTTAGACTCTTTATCTGTCCCTCTTAATTTACCTGCTTTAAGGAAATTGCATTTGTTTAACAATAATTTAAAAGGACCAATTCCACAATTGAACACCCCCGCAATAGAAGAACTTCGACTAGACAACAACCAGCTTGAAGGAGAAGTTCCTGATTTTTCTACGTTACAAAATCTTACATTAGTTCAACTTAATCAAAATAACTTATCTGGCACTCTTCCTTCCTTCCATCCTATTGTAACAGCTACGGTCTTATTGGGAGACAATGACTTTTATGGGGCATTTCCAAACTATTCCTTAGGAAGTTTAAATGCTCTTGTAGTAGAGAATAATAGATTAAACTTCGATGGACTAGACAAAAATATTGGAATGGTCACTTTTTTTAGGTATTCTCCACAAAAAAACATCCCAATGTTTTCCAATGCTGATAGTCTCTTTGTCATAGCTGGCGATACGCTTTCAGATAATACCTATTACTGGTACAAAGATGATTTTTTAATCGATTCCATTTTAGGAAACAACAACTTCATTCCAAAACAACCAGGCTATTACCACTGCGAAGTTACTAATGAAAATATTCCTGGTTTAAGGTTAAGTACTGAGAATAAATATGCAACCCCCATTTGTGATATAGAGTTAGATTTACCCGATAGCACTTTATTGTGTCAATGGGATACCTTAAAAACACAATTAGATTATCTGTCCGACTATATCTGGATAAAAGGCAATGATACTTTGAGTACTACTCCTTGGTTAGTCATAAAAGAAGAAGGTACCTATATATTAAATGTTCTAGAAAGTTGTAATACTTGGTTTTCAGACACCACCCAAGTAACCATAAACCCCGACTGCATCTGGCCAGGCGACACCAACCACGACGGCATCGTCAATCATTACGACCTGAAAAACATTGGATTACATTACGGAGCAACAGGTCCTACACGCGCAGAAATATCCACGGAATTTAACCCCATACAAGGAAATGATTGGCAACAACAATCCTCCAATGCAGGCGTAAATCTAAAACACGTAGATACCAATGGCGATGGCTATATCAATTCCTCTGACACTATTGCTATTATGCAGAATTATGGCAAAATTTGGAGCGAGTATATTCCTTCTAATGATACGTTGCTCAGCAACCTTAGCCTAGTTCCAGAAGTTGTCGAAGTTCCTGAAGGTATTGAAGGAGACATTTCGATAACTTTAGCTTTAGAAAACAGTGCTGATACACTACTTCAGTTGTACGGAATGGCCTATGAGGTGAAGATATTTGCACCAATAAATATGAGTGGAGACATCACCTTAGAAAATGCTGAATTTTCACAGTTGGATGAATATATATCGATATCTAAGCAAGGCGGAAGTGAGCTACTAAGTAATTTTTCAGGTCTAAATGCATTTGCCGATAGTACTAGTACCGATTCGATTCAAACGGCCTTCACTAAAACGAATCAACAAGATACCGTAATAAATAATGCTAAGATTATAGTAGGCGGCAGCTCTATCACCATGGAAGAGGATCTTCCTACAGGTGATAGCTTGACAGTCATCCAAATAACTACCAACAATATTCGTCTCACAACTCTGAACAGTAGTTTTGAGGTAGGAAGTTTTACCACACCAGTAATGGAAAGAACTACAACACTTTACTTAGCAGAGAATTATGCCTACGCACTTACACCAACGCCTGCTACTTGTGACACTCATGGTCAGATAAATGTGAAAGCACTGAAAGGTTTTGCCCCCTACACCTACCAATGGAGTGATGGCCAAACAACAGCAACCGCCACAGGTCTACAAGCAGATAGTACCTACCAAGTTTCTATAACGGATACTAGAGGATTCATTGTAATAGGGGAAAGTACAATTAAAGGCATCAACAGAATTGAAGCTAATGCTTCCATCACACATCCTACAGCAGGGTCTTCTAATGGGACGATTACTTTAAACCCTAGCGGAGGTCAAGGGAATTACAACATCCGTTGGAGTGATGGACAAGTAGGCACAACATCTACAGGACTAGACGCTTGTACGATTACTGCCATAGTCGAAGACGAAGAAGCCTGTGCCGAAAGTTTCTCCTTTATCCTTGGAGGTGATGACATTCCTTTAAATATTCGAGCATACTTAGAAGGTGCTTATGATGAGCAGACAGGATTTATGAGAGATGATTTGCGCTTACAAGGACGATTACCAATACTAGACCCTTATACCAATCAAATCCCTGTAACCCCTACAGCTTTTGATGCCGAAGGCCCAGATGCTATTGTCGATTGGATATGGATAGAGATCAGGTCAAACGATACCACGATACTAGAAGAAATCCCTGCTTTACTTCAGCGTGATGGTGATGTCGTAGGACTTGATGGTCAATGTGTTCCTAAACTATCTACAGCGCTTCAAGACTCCGTTTACGTCGTACTACGCCATCGAAATCATCTAGCCATAATGACACCTCAAAAAGTCTTGCTTGATGGCACTAATTTCATTGATTTTACGAATTTTCCATCGTATAAAAATGGCACTAAATTCAAAAATGCTACTTACTTCCTTATTTCAGGAGATACAGATGGGAATGGTCAAATCCAAGCAGCGGATCGAAGCAATGTATGGAATGAACGAAACCAAACAGGTTATCTTTCAACGGACTGTAATCTTAACGGCAATGTCACTGCTGAAGATAGAAGTACGGTGTGGAATAATCGGAATAGCTATTCTCGCGTACCTTAAA
>JAHDHB010000336.1:4342-7626 GCA_020631545.1 Saprospiraceae bacterium
CTATAATCCCAAAGCAATTGAGCGGCGGCCATGTCCTTCGCAGAAGCAGAAGTTTTTTCGATTTTTTTCTTGTAAAAATACTCGCCTGTAATATTCGCTACTTTGGGAGAGGAAGCTAAGTAGATGGAGGTAGCAGCCCCTTTCTTTGGAGAAAGCATAAAAGGCGTAGCTATTGGGACTAATATCTTCATCCAGAGCGAACCCGTCTCCTTGCCGAACCCCGTGCCTACTGTGCCAGGGTGCAAGCAATTTACCGTCATGATGCCTTGCATTTTTTGAGCGAGGAGTTTGGTAAAGAGGATGTTGCAAAGTTTCGTCATGCCGTAGTGCTTGATTTGGGTATAGCCCTTTTGTCCTTGTAGGTTGTCGATGTCAAATTCATTCATCGTGTGGGCTACGGAGGAGACATTGACAATTCTAGGCGCATTTCCCTTTTTCAAAGCATCCAGTAAGTAATGTGTTGTTAAGAAATAGCCTAAGTGATTCAGCGCAAAAGTTCGTTCGATACCATCAGCATTTAATTTCCGTTCGCCGAACAGCGCCCCAGCATTATTCACCAAAACATCCAATTGCTGGTATTTCTCCCGAAAAGCAAGGCCAAATTGACGGATAGAAGCCTGAGAAGAGAAGTCGCAAAGCATCGTTTCTACTTGTTGATTTCCACTTTTTTTGATAATTTCTTCCTGTGCCGCTAGCGCCTTTTCCTGACTTCGATTGACCAAAATCAATTTTGCGCCTAGTTTTCCTAGTTCAATAGCGGTTACTTTGCCTATGCCACTAGTGGTTCCTGTGATGACGACGGTTCTTCCTTTCATTTCTACTTATTTTTAATCAAAGATATTAATCTTTACTAGATTGTTGTTTGTTCGTATTAGTTTTTCGTTTTTCCAGTCTATTGCTGCTCCTAAATAGTGCTTGAACGAAAACGACGATTTTGGGAAAAAGGTGTGAAGCTTCATCAGTTGAATGCGAGATGTCCATTGCGTTTTGCCTTCAACCGATGACTAGCGATAGCAAAAGCATAAAAAATGCCTTTTTTGTTCAGATACTAAATAACAAACCGTAAAACCAATGTGAGACCCCGCGCTGCCCTTCTAATCCTTTGGGTTAAATTTGGATACCAAGTTCTTCTTCTCTAAATTTGTTGGATAAGTTCTAAATCCAGACAATATGAAACACATTCCTCCTTTTTTTATTAGGAAATCCTTCTTGATAATCAGCTTTTTACTGATTTATGCTACGGTTTCCCTTGCTCAAATGCAAGCGATAGCCGACAAGGTGCTCAGTGTCCAAGCTGGCGATAAATTGTCCGATAAAGACAAGGAAGAAATGGACGAATTTTGGAAGTTGATTAAGTTTTTGCGTGCGCAAGAAGAAAATGAAAAAGCCTTAAATGGAAAAGGAGCTTTTGGAATTCAAGGAGATGAAACTAGTAATGCTAGTCTATTTGTTGTAAGTGGAGGAATTGGGATAGACAAGGGGAATTATCCTTATGAATTAGATTTTTCTACCAATATTCAAACTGTTTTTCGAAATGGTGGCTTGCAGGAAAACCTTTCCGACATTGATATTTCATACGACTACCACCATCAAAAGGTAGGTGATGGTTTATTCTTGGAGAATTATACTTTCCTGAATCGTTTTAGCGATGCCTACTTGGGTGTTCAGCAAAAATACCAAGTAGGCGGTGGTATTATCCTAAATCATTATTTCGAGGCGTTGACTGAAAATGGTATAAAAGCTAAGGAGAAACTGGATCGAAAACCCAAATACAGCACCGACGGTGAAGGAAACCTAATAAAATGCTTCCAAGAATCTTGTGAAAAAATTGGTAATCCTAAAAAACTCTCCGAAGCGGAAATCGAACAAATCGAAAATGCACAAGAACGTTACAGCAAAGCAATTCATAAGAATTACAGTAAGTTACGCCTTGCAATGCTTGTCGGTATTTTGTACGAATTAGAAAAAGTGAGTGCTGCCGATTCTGTCTACTTCACTAGTGGAACACAATATCGTTCTGAATCTTTTGACGCCACCAATCAAATGCGAATGGAATTGCGCCCTAAGATTACTTACCAACCGAATGATATTTTTACGCTGAAATTTCACGTCTTTTACAAGCTCCCTATGCTTTGGGAATGGAAGGAAAAAGTCGTTTATAACGACCTAGTCGATGCCAGAGCGGATTATTTTGTGGATATGCAAACCTCTTTTTCGGCTAAATTTACCGAAGGCGCTTCCTTTTCTTTCCGTTATCGCTACTTGTACGACAATGCGCCTAGACGAACGTTTGTAACCGATGCTAGCGGTGAACCCCAACTGCTCCGAGCCAATAAACGCCATCACAATTTTGGCTTTTCCTTTAATTTTAAATTCTGATGGGGGCAATGAAGAGAGAAGAGGAGGAAGACTTGGTGACCCAATTTGGGTAATAACCTCCCAGACGTAAAATACAGGAAAGAACATGAATTAATAATTTGTCGATATGTTAAAGTTTGAAAAAAGTCGGAATATTTTTATGGAATTTCGGCTTTCTCGGTACTTATATATAGGTGCTTTTTTGAAAAAGTTATTTGACAAAGTTCAGAAAACTAATTTTTTTATCAAAAAAGTACCTTTACGAACATGGTTATCAAAGAAAAGTATATCAGCCTATTGACAGACTACGGATTTAAGCTTATTTTTGGAACAGAGAAGAATAAGGAGTTTCTTCGCCATTTTTTAAATCAAATTTTACCGAAGGAATTCCAAATTCACGATTTGAATTTCATCCCAAATGAAAACCTAGGCGATAGAGCAGAAGATCGAAGAGCTGTTTTCGATGTGTATTGTGAGGGATTAGAAAAGGAACGTTATGTGCTAGAAATGCAAAACGGTTCACAGCCTTTCTTCAAAGATAGGAGTGTGTTTTACTCCTCCTTTTCAATTCGAGAACAAGGACAAAAAGGAGTGTGGGATTTTGAATTAGCGCCTGTTTTCACTATTTCGATACTCAATTTCCGTTTTACAGATGAAAAAATTCGGAAAAAGAAGCGAATTCTTCATACGGTATACCTCAGAGATGAAGATGGTGATATTTTTTACGAAAAACTAGGGCATTATTACGTAGAACTCCCTAACTTTGAAAAGGGTAAGGGAGAACTCAAGACGCCTCTTGACAAATGGCTTTATTTGTTCAAAAAGCTACCTACACTTGATGAGATTCCAGTTGGATTTGAAGACCCCATATTTCAAAAATCATTCAGCATCGCAGCCACAGCGGCTCTTTCTCCTGCTGAACAAAA
>JAHDHB010000337.1 GCA_020631545.1 Saprospiraceae bacterium
GCTGCAAAATCGTCGATATGCATTCCTCTGGAGAGGTAATATTCTACGAAAGTGAAGCCGTTGGCTAGGGTGAAGGCTAATTGGGTGATAGGATTCGCGCCCGCTTCTGCGATGTGGTAGCCTGAAATGGAGACGGAATAGAAGTTTCGGACTTTATTGTGAACGAAATATTCTTGCACATCTCCCATCAATTTCAAGGAGAATTCCGTAGAGAAGATACAGGTATTTTGTGCTTGATCTTCCTTGAGGATGTCCGCTTGTACCGTACCGCGAACAGCAGATAAGGTCTTCTTTTTTATCTCTTCATAAACATCGGCTGGCAAAATCTGATCGCCTGTCAAGCCTAAAAGCATCAAACCCAAACCGTTGTTACCTTCTGGGATTTCTCCTCGGTAGGCTGGTCTAGGTAAATGTTGGTCATCATACAGTTCTTTTTTCTTCGCTTCTACTTGATTTTCAAGCTGATGCTCCTTGATGTATAGCTCGCACTGTTGATCGACCGCCGCGTTTAGGAAGAAGGCGCAGATGGTAGCGGCTGGGCCATTTATCGTCATGGAAACGGAGGTAGCTCGGTCGCAGAGATTAAACCCCGAATACAATTTCTTGGCATCATCTAAGCAGCAGACGGAAACGCCTGAATTCCCGACTTTTCCATAAATATCTGGTCGGTGGTCAGGATCTTCACCATATAGAGTGACGGAATCGAAGGCGGTGGACAAGCGATTCGCGGGCATGTCTAGGGAGAGGTAATGGAAACGGCGGTTGGTACGCTCTGGCCCTCCTTCTCCTGCAAACATTCTTGTCGGATCTTCGCCTTTTCTTTTGAAAGGGAAAACGCCTGCGGTGTAAGGAAATTCGCCCGGCACATTTTCCTGCCCTACCCAACGCACAATCTCGCCCCAATCTTTGAAAGCGGGTAAGGAAACTCTAGGAATTTTGGAATGCGATAAAGATTGCGTATGCGTAGGCACTTTGATTTCTCGGTTTCTTACTTTGTAGGTAAAAAACTCATTCTTATAGGCTTGTCGCTTGGTTTCCCAAGTATCTATGATACGTTTTTGGTGACCTTCTAGGTTCAATTCTACTTCTTCATAAGCTTTTTTAAGGCCAGCAACGACGGTCTCTTTTTCTTCGATTTCAGGTATTTTCTCAATAGCTGCTTGGGAGTTTTTCAAGGAGAATAATTTCCTTGCCACTTCGCTTTGCTCTTGTATTCGCTTGTCGTAGTGTCGGTTATTCTCTGAAATTTCAGAGAGGTAACGTGTGCGATTGGGTGGAATGATGAAGATTTTCTCACTCATTTCATCTGTTGCCCCAAAGTCCGATTTCAACTGCTCTGCCCCTGTCCTCTCGACGATTTTATCCATCAATTTTCGGTACAGAGTATTTGTACCAGGGTCGTTGAATTGGGAGGCGATGGAACCGTAAACAGGAATCTGGTCGTCTGGCGTATCCCAAAGTTGCAGATTTCGTTTGTATTGTTTTTTGACATCACGCAAAGCGTCTAAGGCTCCTCTTTTATCGAATTTATTCAAGGCAATGATGTCCGCAAAGTCCAGCATATCAATCTTTTCCAACTGGGTAGCTGCTCCGTACTCTGGTGTCATCACATACAAGGAAACATCCGAATGATCGATGATTTCAGTATCACTTTGACCTATACCCGAGGTTTCTAGAATGATAAAATCAAATTTGGCGGCTTTCAGAATATGCAGTGCTTCTTGAACGTACTTGGATAAGGCGAGATTGGATTGGCGCGTAGCTAAAGAGCGCATGTATACACGATCATTGTTGATGGCATTCATGCGAATACGATCTCCTAGGAGCGCACCACCTGTTTTTCGCTTGGAAGGGTCGACGGAAACGACAGCAATGGTTTTATCCTCAAAATCAAGTAGAAAACGTCTTACTAATTCATCAACTAAGCTTGACTTCCCCGAGCCTCCTGTACCTGTGACCCCTAAAACGGGAATATGTTGTGCATTGGCTTCTTCTCGAATGTCTTTTAGCCAAGCTTCGCTTTCTGCTGGATGGTTTTCTACGGCAGAAATGAGTCGAGCTATAGCGTATTTATCTTTATTTCTAAATGCCTTGAATTCACCGTTAAGATTTAAGCCTGAAGGGTAATCGCATTGCTGCAAAACATCATTTATCATGCCCTGTAAGCCCATTTTTCGGCCATCATCAGGGGAATAAATTCGATTGATCCCGTAATTGTGTAGGTCTTCTATTTCTGAAGGCAAGATGGTTCCTCCTCCTCCACCAAAAATCTTGATATGCCCTGCTCCTCTTTCCTTGAGCATATCGTACATGTACTTGAAAAACTCGTTGTGCCCTCCTTGGTAGGAAGTTATGGCAATTCCTTGCGCATCTTCTTGTACAGCCGTATCCACTATCTGTTTTACAGAACGATTATGGCCTAGGTGAATAATCTCAGCACCAGAGCTTTGCATAATTCTACGCATAATATTGATAGCGGCATCATGGCCATCAAATAGAGAGGCAGCGGTGACGATTCGTACTTTATTCTTTGGGTGGTAAGGAGCTATTTTTTCCATAGTTGCTTTATTCGTAATTTCGGCAACAAAGGTAGGGAAAAGTTGAGAGTTAGGGGTTATTGTATGGCGTGTTTTTTACCATATAAGACTTATAAGAAACATAAGCATCCCATATAAGGCTCCCTTCTTATTTATTTCATCGAAAACCTTACATTTTCATCAATCCATTTTCACAAAGATATTAGACCAAAAGGCACTAGTTTCAGTATCTGTAATTTGTAGTACATATTTTCCTTCGGAAAGTTGTTCTAGATCTAGTTCATTCGTGCTAATGCTATTCCATTTACGGATTTCTTTTCCCTGTAAGTTGAATAATTTTACATTTAGGATGGCTTCATGGCCTTTTTCAAAAGAAAGATTAAAGTAGAGGTTATCTTTTACTGGATTAGGGTGAATGGTTGCTTGTGGTACGTTTCTAAAGATATTAATGACTTCTGAAAAGTTAGTTTCCCCATTATTTTCTTCAATTTTTAATCGATAATAATTTGTCCCTGTATAAGGATAAGTATCTGTAAAAGAGTATTCTTGCATACTAGTAGAAGAACCTACCGCACTTATAAAGTTAAGACTTTCCCAAAATCCTTTAATATTTTTACGTTGAAGCTCAAATCCTTTGATATTCGTTTCTTTAGTGGTTGTCCAAGTTAGAACAATGGTATTTCTTTGATTATTCGCTTGAAAAGAAAGCAGTTCTAAAGGTAAGTAGCAATTCCCTACCCCACTTTGACAAAAAGCCACAAAGTCTCCTCCACCAAGCAATTCAGGATTGTCGCTAATATCCACATCCGAACTACAAAGCAAACTAAAAGAACCTGGTACACAACTTTCAAAATCATTATTACTTAAGAATAGTGTCTGCAAATTAGGAAGATACCCTATCGAACTTGGTAAATCGCCTGAAAGATTATTATAGGAAAGATCCATGTATTTCAAACCGAAAAGATTGCCAATTTCAACAGGCACAGTTCCTGTTAGCGTATTATTAGATACGATTAAGGTATCTAAGAAGCTTAAACCTCCTAGTTCACTAGGAATGGATGAATTTAGTTGATTCTGTCCTAAGTTTAAAACTTTAAGCTGGGGCAGGAATCCAAGTACAGAAGGAATTTCCCCACCAATATTGTTTTGCGAAAGTTCCAGTTTTTCAAGTAAGGTCAATTCTCCTATTTCAGGGGGTAAAACACCAGACAAATTCTGATTTGACAAATCTAAGGCTATCACACGGTTATTAGAATTGCAGATAATCCCTTTCCAATTCCCTGTACAAGGCTCACAATTGGCTAACCAATTCGAGTTTTCGTTCCAAGTTGTACTCCCTCCAGTAGCATAGAAAAAAGTTTCTAAAGCACTGTAATCCGTGTGTGTACAAGCTTGAGCGCTGAGCATATGATGACCATAAAACAAATAGAATAAAGCAAAAATGCTTATTCTTAATGAAGTCCCTATTCTAGTTTTTAAAGTAAATGTTTTTTCCATCCTAATTAAATTGACAAGCTTTTAAAAGCTTGAATATTCCTAAGCTACCAGCCTCCTCTGAAGTTCCTATCTCAATACCCATAAAATTGCCCAATTTCAATTATTTATAAGTCTATTGTAACGCTAATTTGTGACAGGTGACAGTTATCAAATTATAGCTATGTGCATAGACTATCCTCTATTCTTCATTCTTCTTGAGTCTAAATACCTAAGCTTCTAGTGATATGGTTTTAAGCATTATTCAAGTTTAGCTAATTACCAAGAAGAAACACGAGCCGCAAATGACGTAAAATGTGATCTACTTAAAATTGAAAAAATTAAATAAAATAGCCTTCTACTATTGACTTAGATAAGTTGTTGTAGTATATTTAAAGCAAGCAAAATAGTGCTTATTCAACCTCAGATGTGTATTTATTCTCAGGCAAAAGAAGGAATCTATTCATCTTATTGATTTTGCCTTAAACCATCAACTTTTGAGTAGCGCCTTGCTGCCTCATCAGTAAAATTTTTACTGTTATGTACTACCTACAACGGCCATAAATTGTTCAAGGAACGTCTATGGCAAAGCGTTTGAATCCCGCTTCATCGGATTCGGAAATAAACCATTTTTCGAGTTGGTTGGTGTTCTTCATCAGCATAAGTAATCTTAGTGCGCATCTTATGGCCTAGGCCTAAATTCCTATGTCTATAGTGGTGGTATTGAGGTCGTGTTCATCTCGTTTCACACACAATTTTATTTCCATGAAAACCGCTAATCACCAACAGTCGTTTTGGATATTTATCCTACTTTCTTTATTCTTGATACAAATTGCTGGCTGCAAGAAAGAATCCTCCAACCTTAAAGTCATCAATGTTACTAGTCAAGCCAATGAATTGAAAAGTGGGACTCTAGTATTTGAAATTCCAAGCGAAATAGGTCACTTAGGCCAAGCAGCTGTATTAGATTACTTACATGTTTTTAGTTTTGCTGAAATCGTCTCAATGGCAGAGGATTATCGTGTAGGAAACTACCTAGAATCTATAAATTTGAAAGAGAAAATAGCCAGTCTACTTCTTGATCAATGGAGTTTTTCACAACTCAATCTTGCCAAGCACCTAACCAACTCACAAATAAGAGCCCTTAATCAGTATGATGTGGGGAATATTCCTGTAAATTGTTACAGCACCTACCGCTTCAAATGGACGTACAGTCTAGATGAATGGACGCTAGAAAAATGTGGTCCCCTTTATGAATGTATTGGTTCTTCGTGGCTCCCCGTTAAATCTCCTCTCTGCGCACCATTGAGAGAAGATTCCCCCTTAGATTGGGCTTCTAGTAACCAACAAACGGAACAATGATAGCTCATAGTCTAATGGTAATTATTTATTTTATAAACTAACACAAGTTTAGGCGATTCATTTTTTGGATCGCCTTTCTTCATTTCATCGGTAGGTATAAATCGGGGAAAGATTGTCCTTTACTAGCAATATTCTTGCCTAAGATTGATTGTTAAACCAACATAAATAATACATAAAGCTAACATCATTTTTTTTTCGTTTTTATTGAACAAATTCTATTGTGATCCTCTCTTTTTGCTTATATTTACCCTGCCAGACATCGTCACAGTTTCATCTTTTGACACAATTATTATCAGGCAATTTTTAGTATTTTACTAGCAAACTGCCCTGTTACATCTTTAGATTTTCAAAAAGCATACTAAAGACCACTTAAAAACTAGTAATCAAGGAATTGAGGAATACACATCTATTCCAACATATAAATAGGCTAAAAACTAAGCACCTTAGCTAGTCTTTGGTCAAATTCGAGATACCCCTAGCCGTTTCGTTTTCCTAAAGTGACCGTCCTGAAGACCTAACTAAACTACATTTTCCTTGTTTTAGAGCTCCTTCTAGATCTAGAATAAGCTTGTAGATCAATCCTTTCTAACGTTAACGAAAGGGCTAAGTCTACCTAAAACCCAAACACCTATTATTCAATGAAATTTTTAATTCTACCCGCACTTGCACTGTTATGGTTTCAGGCATGGACGCAAACCGCTGTCCCTTCTAGTTATTATACGAGTGCGAATAGCCTCAGTGGCCCAGCTTTAAAATCCGCCTTAAATAACATTATAGACAATCATACTACATTCCCCTACACGGTATCCTCGCCCTCAGTAGACACTTGGGATATTTTGAAGGAGACTGATCGAGACCCCAACAACCCTGATAATGTAATCCTTATATATTCTGGTTTATCGGTAAATGCTGCCCAAGAATACAATAATGGCAATGGCTGGACAAGGGAACATGTCTGGGCAAAATCGAGGGGTAATTTTGGTACAATACAAGGAGTAGGAACCGATGTTCATGCACTTCGTCCTTTAGATGCTGCTACAAATTCAGCTAGGAGTAACCGTTGGTTTAATGAGTGTACGATACCATATGATGCTTATGGCAATTATACTTGTGGGGCTAATGAATGGTCATGGGAGCCTAGGGACGCTGTAAAAGGTGATGTAGCACGAATGATTTTCTACATGGCAGTACGTTATGAAGGAGAAAATGGAGAACCTGATTTACAAGTCATTGACAGTATTCCTACCTTCAATTATACCAATGATCCCGTCCATGCAAAGCTTTGTACAATGATGGCTTGGCACTTTGCCGACCCTGTTGATGCTTTTGAACAAAATAGGAATAACATCATTTATAACAACTACCAAGGCAATCGCAATCCTTTTATTGACAACCCCAATTATGCTTGGGAAATCTGGGGCGACCAATGTTCTACTCTACCTGTTGTTTTAACTGATTTTCAAGCTTATACCAACCGCAACTCCATTCAGTTAAATTGGACGGTGGCTACTTCTGAAAATGTAAGTCATTATGAAATTGAAAGAAGTTTTCAAGCCATAGAATGGGACTATCTAGGCAGGGAAGAAGCCATCAACAGTACTGCGACACAACTTTATAGATTCGACGATTTTGCTCCTTTACAAGGTTCTAATTATTATCGATTAAAAATCATAGATGAAGATGGTACTTATACCTATAGCCCTATACGTAGAGCTTCTTTTAACCAAGAAATTGAGTTATCCATCTACCCTAATCCTAGTTTCGGAAAGTTCACCTTAAAACTTGACAACACAAGCGACCAGGAAATTGCCTTAGAGGTATTTAATGCTTTAGGGCAAAACATTCACAATGAAACCTTTACAGCTAATGTACCTTTAGAAAAAAGAGACTTAGATTTAACTCACCTTTCTAAAGGCCAATACTCTATTCGAATAACCTCCAACAACATAAGCCGCTCAAGATTGATCTTTTTGAAATAATATTCTTGAAAGTAAATAGCATCGCGTAAGAAACTCACCCCCAACCCCTCTCTCCAAAATCAAGAAAAAAATAAAGGCTCATCGCCTTATTCTTTTTCTTGATTTCGCAAAGAGGGGAGCTGAACTCTTGCCTGATAGTTTGAGGTGTTCTTCTGGGAAAAGATTCATTTTTAGACGAAGTGAACAACATGATAACGAGCGCTAGACGCCCCTTCTTTCCTAGATTGGGGAAAGAAATAAGGCGGTTAGCCTTGTTTTTTCTCCAAG
>JAHDHB010000338.1 GCA_020631545.1 Saprospiraceae bacterium
CTTATTGTTCCTTTTCGTGGTAGGCGATCTTTGGTCTCAAACGACTGCTTATGAACGCGAATTTTTTGATGTAGACGTCAATAGCGATTTGATGGATAATCCGCTTGTGGGCGGACTGAACAATCCTATCTTTTCTCCTTTGGATTTGGATAATGATGGGACGGAAGATATGTTAGTTTTTGATCGTATTGGAGACGTTGTCTTGCCTTTTCTTGGAAAAGGAACGCCGAATGCGGTGGATTATACCTATGCGCCAGAATATATTGAGCGTTTTCCTGAAGGTATGGAAGGCTGGGCCTTGATGCGTGATTATAATTGTGATGATATTGCGGATTTGATTACCTATGCTATCGTACCCGCAGGGGCTAAGGTTTATCGTGGGTATTATGATGCTGAAAATAAGATCGCTTTTGAGCTGGAAAAAGAAATTTTGCAATTTCCTTCCTTTACAGGGATACCGATTAATATTTTTATCTCTTCGGAAGATCTTTCCGCATTTGATGATATTGATGGCGATGGGGATATGGATGTTTTGACCTTTGGAATTTTGGGAGGATATCTGGAGTTGTATGAAAACAAATCGGCGGATATGGGGTATGGTTGTGATAGTTTGATTTTTGATTTTGTCGATGAATGCTGGGGACGCATGTATGAAAGTGCTTTGATGCCTGCTTTGGAATTATCCCCTAGGCAAGATAGTTGTCCTTATCGTACTCAATTTGTTGGGCAGAAAGGGGAAGTTCATGCGGGCTCTACGGTTACCACTTTAGACATGGATAATGATGGTGATAAGGAAGTCATTTTAGGGGATATTTCCTTCACAAGCATTAATTTGTTGTACAATGGTGGCAATGCAGATACAGCATGGATGACTAGTCAAGATGCTGGATTTCCCAATTATGATGTACCGGCTGATGTTGTTATCTTCCCTGCTTCTTTTTACTTTGATGTGGATAATGATGGGCTTAAAGACTTGTTAGTCAGTCCTTCTACTAAGAATGTATCCGAAAACTACAATGTGGGATGGTATTATAAAAACGTGACGAGCAATGAATTCCCACAGTTCAGTTATCAGCGGAAAGATTTTTTAGTTGATGGTACGATTGATCTTGGAACAGAATGCGCCACCGCCTTTTTTGACCATAATGGGGATGGCTTGTTGGATATTGTTGTGGGAAGTCGAGGATTTTATGAACAAGGAGGTACGTATTCGGCTTCACTTTACTTGTATGAAAACACGGGAACCATCGATATGCCGAAATACTCGCGAGTGGATACCGATTATGCTGGTCTAGGAAGTTTAGAGCTGACGTCCTTGTATCCTGCTTTTGGGGATTTAGATGATGATGGAGATTTAGATATGTTGGTGGGAGAATCGGGAGGAAAGCTCGTATTTTGCAAAAATTTGGATACTGGAAATGGTCTAGCCGATTTTCCCGTAAATGAGGTTGGTTATCAAGGGATTTCTCCTGGTCAACATAGCGCTCCACATATAGTGGATGTCAACTTAGATGGGGTTTTAGATTTGCTTATTGGAGAACGAAATGGTAATGTAAATTATTATCAAAATGTAGGAACGGTCAACGTCCCTAATTTTGTCCTCATTAATGATTTCTTTGGTAATATCAATACGAGTATGGCGGGTTTTCCTACAGGGCACAGTACGCCTATTGTGGTTGAGGAAGACGGTATACGCAAAATCTATTCAGGGTCTCAAGGTGGCCCTATTTTGGTATATGAATTAGTCCAAGACAGTATCTTTAGTGGTAAATTTCCTACCTTGGATGCCAATTTTGAAAACATCTATGAAGGATGGAATTCGAGCATAGCCATTGCTGACATAAACAATGACACCTTACCAGAATTTTTGGTGGGGAATCTTCGCGGAGGTTTTGCACTCTATGCTTCTGAATGGGATACTGTTTCTGATGTAACTACCTTGGATGTTGAAGAACTTGAATTTACTCTTTTTCCTAATCCTACAAAAGGTCAATTGACAGTAGCCTTCGGGGGAACTTTAGACAAAGAAGTTGATGTCGAAATTGTAGATGTACTAGGGCGATTGCTATTCCGAACTCAAACGACTGAAGAATTGAGCCTTGACTTAACCACTTTTTCCTCAGGAGTTTATTTCTGTAGAGTACAGCAAGAAGGACGTTTCTCTACTCGAAAATTTGTTAAAACATTTTAGGGGAGAATTGGGAATTACGAATGAAGAATTAGAAGTTATCTGAGCAAGTCCAAACTCGTCTAAAAGGTCTACTCCTAATTCGTAATTCTTCATTCGTAATTCTTAAAGCTAAGGAATTTAACTATTACTTAATACGAGAAATTGTATTAGAAGCAGAGAAGTGCTTTACCTTTAGGGGAAATCTTAAATTAGAGATATGAGTGAAGTAAAAATACTTGTCGTTGATGACGAGCCAGATATTCTTGAATTTATTCGGTATAATCTTCAAAAGGAAGGTTTTCAAGTACTTACGGCTAGTGATGGTCTTGAAGGTTTGAAAGTAGCGAAGAAAGAAGTTCCACACTTGATCATCCTAGATGTCATGATGCCGGGGCTTGATGGGATAGAGGTTTGTAGTGAACTTCGAGCTATGAGTGAAATGAAAGATACCATCATCACGTTTTTGACAGCAAGGAGTGAAGACTTTACGCAAATAGCGGCTTTAGATGTAGGTGGAGATGATTATATTACTAAGCCCATACGGCCTAGAGTTTTGGTCAGTCGTATCAAGGCTTTGCTTAGGCGGAGCAATCGTCTTGGTAATGACTCCGAAGATATTATCCAAATACATGATTTAGTGATTGACCGCGAACGTGTGTCAGTGACCAAAGACGGAAAATCAATTTCTTTTGCTAAGAAAGAGTTTGAATTACTTTACCTTTTGGCCTCAAAACCAGGGAAGGTGTTTACCCGTAAGGAGATTTTTGCCAAAGTTTGGGGCTATGACGTTATTGTCGGAGATCGTACCATTGATGTCCATATTCGTAAATTACGAGAAAAAATCGGTAGTGAAAACATTAAAACCATCAAAGGTATAGGTTATAAGTTTGTATTTTAATCGATTATTGGTGAAGTAAACATCAAAAACGTATTTTATGAGTGATCGGCCAATCCCATTCTTTCCTAAAAATCCAAAACCACTTCAACTTGCGCAATATTCTGCTATTGTGATTACAGTAGTTCTATTGGTGTATTTGATGGTTGTAAAACTATTTTTGGTCCCAGAATTAGGGTATTCGCTTATCTTTTTACTGGTTATGACGATTTACTTTGTATCCTTTATGCTGATTGTGGTCGTCATGGAGAAATATATTTATAAGCGTGTAAAATTGATTTACAAGACGATCCATCGATTGAAAGCGCCAGGTAAAGGGCCGTCTGTTCGGATGGATATGCAAACGCATTTGCTCGACCAAGTAGAAAAAGAGGTTATTAGTTGGGCTGCTACGCATAAGAAAGAAATCGATGATTTGAAGCGCTTAGAAGCTTATCGGAGAGATTTTATTGGAAACGTTTCTCATGAGCTAAAAACGCCTATTTTTAATATGCAAGGGTACTTGGATACCCTGTTGGAAGGAGGATTGTATGATCGTTCCATTAATGTAACCTACCTAAAGCGTGCTTCTTTAAACTTAGAACGACTCCAAAACATAACGGAAGATCTGGACATGATCAACCGTTTGGAAAATAACATTATTGCTGTAGAGTACCAGAAATTTGACCTTCACCAATTGACAATAGAGGTTTTTGCTGATTTAGAGATGATGGCAGCAGAAAAACAAATTACCTTTAAACTCAAGGAAGATAGCCTTTTTCCTTGTACCGTAAATGCTGATAGAGAGCGAATTCGACAGGTTTTGGATAATCTAGTTAGTAATTCAATCAAGTACGGATCTGAAAATGGTGAAACGGTCATTGGTTTCTATGATATGGATGACAAAACCATCTTAATTGAAGTTTCTGATGATGGAATGGGGATAGAAGAAAAACATTTATCTCGTCTTTTTGAACGCTTTTATCGAGTAGATAAGAGCCGTTCTAGAAATCAGGGTGGGACTGGCCTTGGGCTATCTATTGTCAAACATCTTATCGAAGCTCATCATCAAATCATTAATGTACGTAGTACCTTGGGGTTTGGTTCTACCTTTGGTTTTACCTTGGAAAAGGGGTGATTTTTATAGTTAGGAGTTATCTGCGGTAGCTATCGGGATAGGAGTTGATACGTCATGTTGTCAAAAATCTATGAGCCTATATGCACACAACGCCGAAAGTTTGTTTTTATGCAAAGTTTTTAATTTTGGAATAATCTAATTGTTTTTAAAACAAATAGTTAGCTTCATTTATGCTTGTGCGATTTACGCTGTGAGAGCCTATGTGAAAAAGGTCACAAGACCTTCTTCTGTATCCTATGTGTCCTTTTACACCAATGTCGTCAAAAACTATGTGCCTATTGTGTGCTATGTAGTTAAAAATCAACGCCATGAGATGTCGCCATAATGATAATTACGATGGCTTCGCCATCCAGCACTACACGCTTTAGTTTTGTTGTTTTTTTAACACGAATTCACAAGTAGAACTTCTGAATTACAGTTAGTTGTAAAGGGGGTTTTAATCGTTTTTTTGTTCTTATATGCCCTTCTTCGTCCAAATCATTACGCCAAAACTTATAAGTCTTATATGTCTTATGTGGTTCAAAATACGCCTAAACGATCTTAACTAATATTTCTGTTTAACCATTGGATTAGACCGATTACTTTTTCGTGTGTTTTTAGCTTTTCTAGTGAATTATACTGTTTGCCCATTTCTTTTTCTGGAATAAAATCATGAATTCCTTTGTGGCATTGTGAGCAAAGAGGGATCGTCTCATTCATCTGTTCTCTAGTAAATTTTTTCCTAAACCATTTATTGCGATGTACAGTTCTTGGTATAAGATGGTGCTTGGTCGTGTAGCCAACTTCTCGTTCGCAGAGAACACAAATAGGGGGCTGATTGCTTTTATGTTTTGATCTCATGGCAGAATGTGGGCGTTAGGGGAAAACCTACTTTACAATTTAATGAACCCTATTTTTGAGTGAAAAATTCATTTTTGATTAAAAGAGTCCAATTAAAAAAGCTTCATCTTCAAAAGACGAAGTAGAATTTAAGAGGTAGGGCTTTATTATTTGCTAGCAATTAATAATTTACCTAAGGAGAGAACTACATCATACCTCATTTTGTAGCTAAATGCTTTAGCATTATCTCTTTTACTTTTGATTTTAACCGTTCAATGTCACCTAAGGACATTCCCTTGGTTTCGATAGGCTCATCCCAGAAGCATTCAATCTTTCCAGTAAATAATTTCCATCCTTTTTGCGGATCGACAATTGCTTTAGTATTAAGGAGCGTTTGTACCATGATCGGTGTTTCTGTTTCAATGGCTAGTCGAAAAGCTCCGTCATAAAATGCTTGTAAAGGTTCTTGCGTTCGATTTCTCGTTCCTTCAGGATAAAGCAAAACAGAAAGTCCATCCTCTAGCAGGCAATTTTTCATCAAAGCCATGCTTTCTTGGCGAGATTCTTTGCTTTTTCGATTGATTGGGATGCATAATTTTCGAATGATATAGCCAAATAATGGAATTTTTTCATTCTCAATTTTACTTAAAAATTTGAAAGGAATAGGGCTAGCGTATTGATTAGCAAAGATATCTAACATCGAACGATGATTACTAACCAAGACATAAGCTTTGTTTTTTTGAAATTTTTCCTGTCCCTTAATTTGGTATCGAATGCATAAAATAGAGGAAATGCTTTTTACTAATCGATGATATCCGAAAACTAATAAGGGTTTTTCTGCTTTTTTACCATATAGCTTTAGCCCTACATAACAGGTGGTTATATAGATGACTAGGAAAATACTAATAATTAAAATTCCAAATATAGCCCAAACTCTAGCAAATATTTCTTCCTTAAGAAAGAACATAAAATAACTTTTAACGTACAATAAAACAACTTTCCTTCTTTTTTTGCTTTGGTGGAGGTCGTAACAAGTTGTTTGTGAAGGGTTAAGGTTGTGTTCTGAGGCAGTATTTATTCGAAGACGGATGCAACCTACGTATTTTTTTTGAAAATGAGTGTATTGTAGGCAAGTTTTTTATGTAATGACTTCATTTAGCTTTTGAAGTGGATTTAAATGTTTGTCACGTTTAAAAAATCGATTTTTTTTAGTCAAAGATATTTTTTTACTTTTTTTTTGCTAAAATATGTCACGTATTTTGAAGTTAATTTATTTTAAATGAGTTGTTTATTAATGTAATTTGGTGTTTGGGTAGTCATGTTTGCTGTTTTTTGGGGTGTACTTTGTACTAGATTTCTTTACTTTTACAAAAAGAAAGAGGTGTTTTTTATATGTAAAAGTTTTATTATGTTTTGAGCGTCATTAATTTATACTATCTAGTAATAGGTTGATGAGATTTTTAACGGATATTAAATAATTAGCTTTATGGGTGATATTTATAAAATATTTTTCGAGCAATCCAATGACTTGGTCTTGGTGTATGAAAAAAATGGTAGAGTCGTCGATGTAATACTTGGCGAGAACTATAAGGCTTACAATTCTTTCTTAAAATTTAAAGGACAATTAGTATCTGAAGTTTTGCCCCCAACAGTGGCCGTAAAAAAACTCTCAGGAATTCAAAAAGCTAAACAGAAGAATGAAAAGGTTACCATCTTTTTCACTTTAGATAAACTAGGGAAAACGTTTTATTACGAAGAGCGATTTTATCCTGTTACAGGAGATCGAGTCCTTGGTATTGTACGGGATATAACTGAGCTAAAAGAGAAAGAAATAGCTTTGCAAAAATATGCTAATCAACTAAAAAACTCTAATGAAAATTTGAAGCGCTTGGTTTATAGCATCTCTCATGATCTCAAGGAGCCTGTTCGTTCGATTACGAGCTTCAGTCAATTGACGGCGAAAAAAATGCAACACAATCCAGATCCAGATGTCCGAGCTTACTTAAATTACTTGGTCAATTCAGGCAAACGATTAAATGATACCATTGAAGGTTTAGTACGAATGACAGATTTAGAGGATGAACTTGTTGATGATGTTGTTGATTGTCAAATTGTTATTACTGATGTTTTAGAGGATCTTTCTCTTCAAATAGAGGAAAGTGAGGCAGAAATTGAATGTGAGGTACTTCCTGAAATCAAATGCACAGAACATTATATTCACCAAATTTTCTTGAACTTAGTTTCTAATGCGCTAAAATATAGATCGCCTGACCGAAAATTGAAACTAAAAATTGGCTCCTTTTTATCTTCTAAAAATAATTATCATTTTACCTTTGAAGATAATGGAAAAGGTATTGAACGAGAATATTTTGATAAGATTTTTGATATGTTTACCCAATTAGATGCTGATTCCAAATATGATGGGGTCGGTTTTGGCTTGGCCTTATGCAAAAAAATCATTCTTAAAATGGGGGGTGAAATTTGGGTCGAATCGGAAGTCAATGTTGGTAGCAAAGTCTCATTTTTTATTCCAACAGAAGTCAAGAGAGCAGAAGTCTTTGCCTAAATTTTGCTCTTGATTTCTATCAAGCGAACCTCAAGTG
>JAHDHB010000339.1 GCA_020631545.1 Saprospiraceae bacterium
ATTTTGACCGTCAAATAATTTTCGAAGCTGTCGGATGGAAAGACAGATAGAGACAGGACAAAAGACAAACCACAAGAGAAATCAACGTAAAAAAACCACAAACTCCATAGGAGTTCCCTGTCGATAGCCATGGGTTTTAACCCGTGGAACCCTGTCGGTAGCCACCGGTTAAAACCCTTACCTACCTTCCAATAATCGATATCATCGTTTCTCTTGTCGTATTTATTCGTTGCTTCATGATGAAACATTGTATCTTTATAGACCATAATTTTTCATTTTCTAATAAAAATCCCATGAAAAAGATCGTTTTAGCATTTATTGCGTTTTCCATTCATCTGAATATTGCTCAAGCATTACACATTGTCGGAGGTACGAAAGCCTTGGAAATGAGGAGTACAAAGTGAGTATGGAAGTTTGTAATTCGCTAGGAGGCAAAATTAATTTAGATCCCGAAAGAAAGTTTTATTGATGAAATGAGAAATCCGACGAGAAGAAATAGAAATATAGGAACGGCAAAGCAAGGGCATGGCCAAAACAACCAATTGGCTATCCCCTGGCCTGCTGTTACGTCAAAAACATTTTATGAACGACTTGATCGTTACCAAGTTATACAAAGAGAAATCAAAGGGCAACAGTTTACCTTTGTCGTAGAGAACACGAGGAAGCAATCTTTTCATGCTTGTACCATTGATGATATTTGCAAGGTATTGACGGAAATTCCTATTGCCGATTTTGGCGAATTGGAGTTGATTGTGCTAAGACAACCTAAACGAAAAGAGGAAACCTTAAATCCTGTTTGGGGGAGGTTGATTTATTCTTATGAATTTGAAAACGATTATTACCAACCGACAATTATCTTAGAAGCCTTCGATTTGACTAAGAAATTTAAATGGGGTAAAAAATTGTCGCTTGCTGCACAGCAAGAATTAGAACGACTAAAAAAAGATGGACATCCTATAAAGTTGAACAAACGATATTATGAAGCTGAATATCACCTAGCGCATGTTCGAGCTACACAACTTTACAGAACCTTGTTGCATGAGTTTGGCCATCATGTTCATTATCAACGAGTAATTATAGAACCCTTAAAGTCTTTGAAACAGCAGATTGATCGCTTATCCACTCAAATTGACGAAGAAAATCTACTAGAATCTCATCCAACGTATCTTCGTTGGAGCAAATTGGATGAAGAATACGAAGACAAGAAAGATAAATTGAGAACTCAATATTTCGCTATTTCCTCCCAAGAAAAAGAGGTTTTTGCTCATACTTATGCAGATAACTTGAAAAGGAAGATGGAGGAAAAGGGGTTGCTCCCCTTTGATCGAATGGTTGCTAAAGAAAAAATGTTGCTAGAGAGCCTAAAAATTGAAGATTTTGTACCCTTGGAGGTGTCTGATTAATTTATTTTAGAGCGCCTATTGACGATTTTTGAAAGATATTTTTTTCTACAGTTTTTTAGTTAAACAGGGTGTTTTTTTGTTTTCAAGTTAGACTTCGATATTTTGTCTATGCCAATTTCCATTGTCTTCGTTCGCATACTCTCTTGTTCTAGATTAACACATTTGGTACAAAGCATGTATTTGGGCTTTGACCTCCTAGTTTATATCCATGTAGGGGGCTAGAAATCTACGTTTTTAAACAGTGGGCGCTTTAATCTTTGTCAAAATTGTTTTTAAAATATTAAAGACTAATACTGGGTAACAAAAAAGGCAACTGACCGCAACTTACATACATCATTTAGAACTCAAAAAATGTGTTATCACAAAACAAAAACGGTCAGTGCCCTCTCCTCTATCAGAATTTTACGAGTTTATCTGAGAAAATAATAGCATTCTGTTTTCTAACAGTAATAAAATAAACGCCTTTATTCCAATAGAAAGCATCAAAACTAAACACGTTTTCACCTTGTATTAAATCAACGTTTTTACGCTCAATAATTCTTCCTGCCAAGTCTAAAATTTGAATTTCTGTTGTACCTAAGTTTTCTTTTAGGCTTAGGTTCAAGTTTACCCTATCGGCGGTAATAGGTACGGGGTAAGTACTTGCAACAACTTGTCCTACAAAGGCTTCATTTATTTTTGTAATATTATAACAAGCGGTACCTCTCAAAGCCTGTCCTCTAATTTCACCATTAGGGTTATTTGTTGAATGTACATTGACATAAACCTCGTCCGAACGAATCATAACCTCTTCCGCAGGACCGAAAGCAATAACGTCATCCGATTTCCAGTAAAGAAAAACGCCATCGTCTGGTCCAGTTTGAGCGGTGTAAGGAGTTAAGTCAAAAATAACACCTCCATTAGTTCCTGCTGCTGCATTATGCAAGTGCATACCCGTATTTGCACCCGATAAATTGCTGTAAACAATCATAATATGTGCATTATCTCGATCTCTATTTATGGTGATCAACCCTGCTCCTTTAGCATCTGAAGTAACTCCCGGTACTTCTTGCATGCCATCTAAAGACATGGTAAAACCTTCTCTTGTTAGTCGATACACCTGCCCTCTAATTTCACCATTAGGATTGGCATCAGTATGAATGTTAAGATAAATACCTCCAGAAAGAAATTTATTAATGATTTCCGTGGTAACCATAGATCCCGTGATATTTCCAGAAATTCTATTACCGTTCACATCACCAGATAGATCTAACAAAACATTACCATTATTACCAGCAGTACCTTCATGAAAGTGTGCACCAGTAATAGGACCACTTAAGTCTGTAAGTTGAATTTCGTATTTAATTTCGTCAAGGGAATTCGTTATTACGATATGTGCTACTCCTGAAGCCAAAGTATTGACAGTAGGAACTTCTTGTGCTCCATCTATAGAAGCGTCGAAGGAAATTACAGAAGGGCTATACATCAATTGGCCTCTTATTTCACCGTTTGGGTTTAGGGCTGTGTGTACATTGATGTAGATATTTCCCATTTCCAGTTCTGAAAGGAAAGTTGAGGGGTCGAGTGAACCACTAATATTATTACCTGTAACCATAGTGGTTAAATCAGCAACAACCCCTCCATTTGCACCTGCGGCCGCATTGTGTAAGTGAGCACCTGTAATTGGGCCGGACAGGCCGTCTATCACAACGTTAACATCCAAATTACCTTTATGTCTTGCTAAGTTAAATACACCAACTGCTTGAGCAGGAGTACTAACTGCTGGAACCTCCTGAGCACCATCTAGTAAGGCAAAATAACTATAGTCTGTTTCTAGGACTAATTGTCCTCGTATTTCTCCGTTTGGGTTAGCGGTGGTGTGTACATTTAGATAATAATCTCCATTTAAATATTTTTCAAGCATAGCAGGTGTTAAATCACTGCCACTCAAGCTACCAGCAATTCGATTATCAACTATGTAGGAAGAAAGATCCGTTACTACTGCGCCATTTTCTCCAATAGCACCTTCATGAACATGAATACCCGTTATTGGACCACTTAATCCATTCACGGAAATGTTAAAACAAATTTCGTCTTTTGTCGAATTGATCATAAAACTGGCTACGCCTACTGCGTTTGTAGAAACTGAGGGCACCTCTTCTGCACCAGATAATTTTGCAGAAATTTGTAGATTATCACTTAGATGGGCTCCAAATGAATAATTTATAAAAAGCAACATAATAATGAAGCTAAAAATGGTTTTACTTGTTAAGGTCATGGATGAAATATTTTTGTGTTAAACTTACTTACACCTATACCTACGAAAAAAGCATGACCTTGGATTTTGAAGTTTTTGTTTTTTGTTAATTAGGCTTCGAGAATATGCAACACGGACAATATTGACCATTTGTAAACCAAGCTATTAATCCGACAAAAAATCATTTAATTTTTTATAAGCTTGGTTGGGTATTTTCGGTTAGAAAGAAATAATTTAATCAAAACGTGTTTTTAGTAACTAATGAGTGGTCTCTTGCCTATTTTTGGCAAAACTTGGTGGCTTATTTTAGGAACGAAGGCGTATAGTATATCGAGGGCTACCGCCTTCTCTTGCGAACGCCCAATACCTTCCAAATGTTTTTGTGAAATCGAGAATTGTTGGTTGTATGTGAGAAAGGGTCGTCGTTTTGGCGTCGCTTTATTTTGAAAGCTATAAAACTAGCACAGCGTCTATGTTTTGTAAAGAACTTAAGCCTAAAAAATCTGTGTAAAAATAAAAAGCTTAAGTTGTCAAGTACTTAGGAATAGACCCCTAAGTACGGTTTACACTTCCAATTAGTACAAGCTTTTCCAAGGTAGGGGTCTCACTTCCTCCTATAGGTTCGATGGTTACAGCAAATTTATCTGCTCTAACAATAGATCGGACTTGTACAAGTCCAGATGCTGCATCAAATACACCAACACTCGTAGGTGCATCGTGACCGTTTACCAAGGCCCACAGTTGGTATTGGTTTCCTTCTTCCAATTGAGGAAGAAGATCGGTTGCTACGAACACTGACATTTTGTTAGGATTCCATAAAACTAATGTCTCACTTTGCTTGTTTTGATCAGGAGAAACAATTTTTACTGGAATAGCACCGGGGTCTAGAGCATATGCTAATTGTTCTTGATTTAGTAACAGTTCATTATTTACTTTTTGAACCTGATCGGCAAGGATGGATTTTTCTTGGATAAATTTGGCAATCTTATGATTGGCCTCTAGTAGTTGATTGCTAAAATAAAAATTTAATGCAAGGCTACATACCAACCCAATGAAACAGGCAGCCAATAACATCTTATATAATCTAAGTTTTTTGATAGTCTTTGGTTGTCCCAAAGACTTTGGGGCTAAATTATTTGGATTCACGACGTCCTCTTCTTCCTTAATCTCTTTCAAGATATTATCTAACAAGTTGACGGGAGGAGGAGTAGCATGAGCAGCAGCCAATTGAATAATTGTTTCTTCAATAACCGCTATTTCTGAAGCGATTAAAGGATATTGCTTAGAGAGTTGATGTACCTGATCAAATTCTTCTTTAGTAAGCGTGCCAAACACATACTCTTCTAAAATGCCTGATTCTATGTATTCCTTGACATTCATTTACATTAGTTCTCTTAGATGAACAAGTGCCCTCCTAATTCTAGACTTTACAGTCCCTAACGGAAGATTCAATTCTGCTGCTATCTCCTTATGCGTATAACCCTTATAAAAGGCCAAGTCAATGAGCGTTTTTAATTCAGGAGGTAATTTTTGGACTACTTCAGTAAGGCCAATCGTATTAATATTAGTAGAATGACTTCCTACCTTTGTAGATACGATTTTTTCTTCGATTTGGATTTGCTGACTGCGATATTGTTTGGATCTGGTTTTGTCGATGGCTAAATTACGAAAGATATTTAGCAACCAAGTGAAAAGTTTGCCTTTCGACGAATCGTATAGAGTACTATTACGCCAAACCTTTGTAAATGCTTCTTGCATTACATCGTCAGTGATTTGTTCTGAGCCTACTATCTTCAACACCACACCATAAAGTGCAGGAGAATACTGGTCATAGATCAACCGTATAGCTCTTTCATCCTTGTTTAAAAGCAATGAAACAATTTCTTCCTCATGTGCTTTTTCGATCATAGAAATTAACGATTCAAAGTGTTACTTGAATTCAGTTACAGGTGTGTTAACGACAAGTTAAGAATCTTTTTTGAATTGAGGAACGTAAAGATAAAAATTTTCTAGTTTTATGGTTTTTTTATAAAAATTGATTTTTTGTCTAATTGAACATAAAACCAGGTCATTAATTGTTTTTAGGTCATTCTAGTGCGCTATTTTTGAAACTAAAAAAGCTATTCTCAAGCAGAATCCGTTTAATAAAAATGTACCAAGATTCTTAATTTCGTGTTAAACAGAAAAAGGCTCAAATCCGAGGCAATCATTCTTTCGTAGGTATTAGCAAACACAGCTACATTGTAGAACGCTCGTGTTTTAAATTTTCAAGCAAGTAGCTGTACTTTTTATCTCTATCACAATTTTAATACATTCATTATGAAAAAACGGATTCAATATTTCATATTGACTTTAGTTGTTATGATTATATTTTCTAACCTCATTCAGGCACAAAAATCTGCCTTTGGTGTAAAAGCAGGATTTGTAAATAGTGGGTTTTGGGGCGAAAATACCGAGATTGTTAATCGTAAAAATGGTCTTTCGGCAGGTTTATTCTTCTCTTTTAGCCCAGGATTAGGAATTTTCACCTTACAACCAGAGTTTTTATTCGCCCAAAAAGGAGCTTCTAATACTATTCCTATACTAAACATTAAGGAAGAAATTAGGCTAAATTATCTAGAGGTTCCTTTACTTTTTAAGCTAGCGATACCTATTGATCAAACATTTTTTCCTCATGTTTTTGCTGGCCCTTACTCGGCCTTTAAAATCAGTGAATCCTATAATGCTGTTCAATTAGATACAGGATTAGGTAGCTCATATTCACGAGAGGTCAACGGTTTAGATTATGGAGCTATTTTTGGCGCTGGATTAGATGTAAAGGGAGAACGTTTTGTCTTTTCTTTAGATGGTCGATTTGGCCTTGGGGCTAATGAGTTGGAAAAGGCTAATGAACCTGACGACATTAAAAATGGTACGTTTTCTTTCAATGTAGGTTTTGGTACTATTTTAAAATAATCTTTTCGCTTAAGCCCCTTTCCAGAAACAATTCGCTTACCTAATCATATCCACGTAAGCTTTATTATTTTATTTCTAGGCCTTGGTTAAAATGATTGTAACCTTTGTGCCAAATGTAAACGCTGATATGCTTTATTAGTTAAGGAGACCTATCCGAAAGGACTCATCTTTTAAAGATAATTCGTAGCCCCTTTTGATTTCGTACTTTTTGAAGAAGGCTCAATAATATAGCTGTCAGTATTGTCTAAATCTAACAAAAACGTTTTGACATGACTTTCAATAAAAATTTCTTTTTTCCGCTTTTTGCTATCATTCTTATGTCTTTTGTTCAATGCAAAAAAGTAGATCAACTAACTATGTTCAAGCTCAATTATGATGCTTCTTACACCATTTCCTCCAATTCTTTAATCGATATACCTTTTGATTTTCTAACACCTGATATCACAACTAACTCCCAAGAAGAGTTTCAGCTAAACAACACTAATTCAGATTTAATTGAAGAAATTATTTTGGAAGCACTGACCTTATCCATTACTTCACCTCAAGGAGAAGATTTTAGCATGTTAAAATCCATTGAAGTATTTATTAATGCAGAAGGACTTTCCGAGCTAAAAGTAGCTCAAAGGCTAGATATTCCTGATGACATTGGCAGCAACCTAGTTTTGGAAACGATGGAAAATGACATCAAGGAGTATATCAAAAAAGAAAACTTTATACTACGTGTGAAAACAACAACAGACGAATTATTTACCGAAGACGTACAGATAAATATTCAGTCTAGGTTTCACGTAGATGCAAAAATATTAGGTGTTTAATATTTATGGTTTTTCAGGGGGTGTCTTGGGCATTTATTGTCTGAGGCACCTTAATTTTGCCTAGGTGGAAAGGTTTGCATAATTTGGCCTTGTAGAAAGATAACTTGAAAAGGAAGATGGAGGAAAAGGGGTTGCTCCCCTTTGATCGAATG
>JAHDHB010000340.1:0-411 GCA_020631545.1 Saprospiraceae bacterium
CATCTACACGAAACGCCCTATTGGCAGGATAGAAATCTAAATGCTTTAATTGATTTTTCTCCAAAGGAGAACGCTCCTCCTTTACAAAATTCTTCTTGTAGGTTTTTCGATGCTTCTTGATGGCCTTTGCATATTCCTTAGCAGACTGGCCAAAAGAAGGAAGTACCATTAAAAAAACAAAAAAGAAAAGTAGTAAGTTTAATCGTTTCATATTCAATGCTTATTCGCTGGAAGACTTTCATAAATCCCTCATCCTACACCATAAATCACTGTCGTTTAGTTAGGTGTTACTGTTACGGCCATTTTGAAACACATAAGACATATAAGAAGATATAAGCTTTGGCGTAATGAATATGACGAGAAAGGGTATTTAAGGAGCGACCTTTTTAAGAGCATATAATAACTAAACGG
>JAHDHB010000340.1:421-7556 GCA_020631545.1 Saprospiraceae bacterium
AATCCCACATCCTATACCATAAATCAATGTCGTTTAGTTAGGAGTTACCGTTTTGGCGTATTTTGAACCATATAAGGCATATAAGAAGATATAAGCTTTTGCGTAATGAATATGACGAGAAAGGGCATTTAAGGAGGTCTGCGACCTTTTTAAGAGCATATAAGAACTAAACGGCATGGAATTCCACATCATAAATCTCACATCTCACATCATACATCATAAATCCCTCACTTCTCCACATCACAAATGGCAATTTGATCTCCGTCTATAGCCAGTCGTTTGATATTCGAAATGCCGTATTGACTAAAATCGCCGATTTCTATCCAATCGTAGTCCTTTTTTGGCATATATTTAAAGAGACTAGCCCCCTTACCCATTAATATTTCTCCAGTAGGAGCCACGACGAAATCCTCTACCCCCTCAGGCGTGTCTATGATTGAACGAATAAGGAGTGTACCAAGGTTAATTTCCTTAATAGTCCAAGTCTTTTCATCCCTTTTATCAACAAAAATAAGGGTATTATTCGAAGTAGCGACGAAGCAACGGCCAATGTCGCGCTTCAAAATCTTAACATTATCCGTTTTTAAATTATGCAACTCTAGGCGATGAGGCTCCCCGACAAGGAAGAAAACAATAAGATGTTCCTTTATCCATTCGTAGTAGCCTACATTTGTTAGGTCTTTGGTTAGTAATTCTGGAGTTTCCTTTCCATCAAATTTATAACGCCATAACTGTTGTTTTTTTAAGGAATCTGCTGTGACCCTTACCACAGAAAAATGCTCACCATCTGGCGTTACCTTTGGGGAATATTCGCTTTCTGGAGTATTGGTCATTTGCGTCCTAGTACGTTTTCCTACATTGCACTTAAAAATATCGGTCTGTTCTCCATCTCGAATTCCCGTATAATAAAGCTCTTCACCTAAAAAATAAGGCTGATTATTGTAAGAGTTCTTGTTATCATACGTTAAAAAAGAAGGATGATCAAATTTGTAGCTTCCATTTGGACTCCGTAAATAATCTATTAAATATAAATTTGATGTAGGTACTTGTGCAAGGCCATAAAACCCCCACAGCAGGAAAAGAAGTGTGCTTAGAATGGTGTTTGGTTTCATAGATGTTTACTGCTTGACATGACACGAAGTAACTTAGCGTATGTTTAAATTTCAATTTTAGCCCAAAGGATGAAATTTAAACTTGCACTTATTAGGGTAAAAGAGTAGCTGATTTCACAATGAAAGATCACGCATATGTTTGAATATAAACTAATTGCTAAGTCAATCAGGGACGCATGCATACTATTCTTTCTACAAATATATCAAATTGAGGCTAAACCCTAGGCTTCCGACTTATAAAAGTTTTGATTTTATCAAAAGACATAGGACGTGCTTGGTTTAAATAATATATAACTTTGTTTTGTTGTTTGTGTCGTGAGCTGGAAGGTTTGCATGCTGTCAATAAAAAAAGCGAACAACTTTTACCATTATTCGCTTTTTATAATTTTGAAAATCAGGCTGTTATTTTTTGACAACCGTATCGAAAGTAACTTCAATTAAATCAGGAACACTTGTGTTTTCCACACCAATTTTAAAAATACTACGATCCACTTTGGCTGTTCCGCGTACGCGCATAGGTTTTTCGCTTACCAAGATAAAATCACTGCGAAGTGTTTGTTCTTGATCCATCATGCTCAAGGTCATATCGGCTACATACTTTGTCCCTCCTTTAGATTGAACATTATTGATAGCTACGGTAGCTTTTCCGTATTCTCCGACATTAAAATAATCAGGAGCTTTCAAGTGTTGGGTCAATTTATCACTCTTTTCCCAGATAGAAGTTAGGTCAATCTCCAACATCGCATCCCAAGTTTTGATGTCGTTTTTATCCATCTTTACACTTAAGAATTTCCAATTTTTAAACGTTCCCTCAGCACTGTAGCGGTCATTTGCTGCCGCAAAGGTAATCGTACCTGGAGAAAGTGATTTAATATCAGGTTTAGGTGGTTTACTCTCCGTCATAGCCGTTTCAGAGGTTTCTTTCGCCTCTTTGCTGCTGTCCAAAGCTGTTTTTCCTCCGCTACAGCCAAGTGAAAATAATATAAATGTACCTAGAAGAAAATAGATTGCTTGTTTCATGTTTCTAAATTACGTGTTAAGAATTGCGAGTTATCTGCGATAGCTATTGGGATACGAGTTAACCTCCTTTGCCAAACAGCAGTTATTCAATTAGATCGAACTTCATATAAAATCGTAGGTTATCCTTGGCAGGGGAGGGGCCATCAGGACCATCGATTTTAAAATGTTCAAACAAAGATAAGGTGTAAGTTGTTTTTACTTTCAAGAAAATATTCCCTTCTTTGTTTAGCTTAGGTAAAACTTGTGCAGGAACTTCCAAGGGAATCGTTACGCCCTTCATGACAAAATTTCCTTTTAAAACAATCGTTTGACCTTCGCCAATAGCCAAAGACTTGTCCTCGGCTTTGACGACCTCAAAGATAAATGACGAACTTGGGAAATTCATCATATCCAGCATTTTGTTTTGTACTTCCTTGTCAAATCCCTTATCACCCATCGTTACATCTGCAATTTGTACCGCAAATTCTCCCTTGGCGCCTTTCAGCTTCCCTTCTTCTTCCAAGGAGACCTTGCCGGTCATTTCTTTAACTTCCCCAGCGTAATTATCCAATGGAGGTAAAAAACTAAAAATCACAATGGGTTCAGCCTTATCGCGTTGGGAATCCATTTTCCATTCTTTTGACCACTCCACCGTTTTTGGGCTATCTGCTTCGACCGTTTTTTCTGCTGTCGGTAAGGATAAATCTAAGGCTGTCCACGATTTTATGGGGGCAGTACTAGCAACAGGATGAAAAGCATCTCCGATTGTAGAATGTGTTATTTGTCGTTTAATCTCCGCTTCCATTCCTTTCCCTGCTTCGACAAAAAGCGTTTCCCAATCCTTCCATTTCCCCGAAGTTAAAGGGGGATCAAATTGCTTGAAAATCGGTTCCACGCAATTGTATTGTGAATAAATTTCTCCTGAAATGGAAAGTATTCCTTCCTTACTCAAGTAAGGATAAAGATTGAAATAAAAAGCACGAGCTGTACGCCCCTGATTGAAAGATTCCTGAGGTTGAAATGCTTGCATGCCGTCGAATGCAGATGCAGTAGCCTTGTTTATAAAGGCTTGTTGGTCAAATTGTTTTGGGCGTTCGCCTGTGAGGTTTGTTACCTTTATAGGTGCGGTGATGGTAGCCCGTTCATTTTTCCAAACTAATATCCGTTTCTTGATATTGTCGGTATCTTCTTGGTGTACCAAGCGTGCTGTGCGGATAAAGTTTTTCAGTCGAGAAAGGTTTTTGTAGCGACCATAAAAAAAAGAACGCCCCGCAGTATTTTGATAAACGATACTAGGGGTATAAGTAACCTCTTCTGGTGCTCCTTCCTGCACATCAACTAAATAGTATTCCATCTCCAACTCTTTCGCTAAACCCTTCAAAGCCTCCTCGTCCCCATCAGAAAGAATTGGATTTTCGGAGTCTATGAAAAGAATCAGTTGTTCATAACCAGACTCCAGTACGCCAGGCGCGAAAGAAGTATTTAAAACAAAAATGCTTATTAGGATAAATATAAACCTAGCAAAAAACATAGTTTTTTAGTTAAGAGTTATGAGTTAAGAGTTAGTAGTTGTCGTCAAAAAAACTCTTAACTACTAACTCTTAATTAAATGAAACACCGCCATTTGGGTAGGGGCGCCGTGTTTTTCATGTATAGGGCCGACAGGATGAAAACATACGGAATAGCCATATTGTTCAGCTACAGGCTTTGCCCATGCGGCAAATTCTTTTCTAGACCATTCAAAACGGTGATCAGGATGGCGGAACTTTCCGTGCGGCAAGTTAGGAAACAATACATTAAAATCCGAATTTGGGGTGGTAACAATGACCGTTTTTGGTTTTGCACACTCAAATATAGTTCGTTCCAGCAAAGCATGTTTGCTAGGTTCCACATGTTCTATCACCTCAATGAGAATAGCCGCATCATGATTCTCTAGTCGTTCATCGCGATAAAGCAAGGAACCTTGGTAGAGCGCGATTCTTTTTTGTTGTGTTTCCGTCATTCGGTCATAATACAAGCGTTTTTTGGCAATCATCAAAGTACGCGGAGCGACATCAATACCCGTGATTTGTTCCAAGTCTGTAGATTTCATGAATTCATTCAAGTATCGGCCTTCACCACAACCTAAGTCCAAAACAGACGTTGCCCCACATTTGCGAACCTGTTCTAGAACAGCTTCAATACGTTGAACATTAAGCGGTTTATTGTCTTTAGATGTAATACTTTTTTCGACTTGTTCTTCCTTTTTATCACCATCAAGTTCCACGCTTTTAGCCTCATCCTCAAAGTATTCCATCGCTTTGTTGCCCAACTTTCGGAATTTCAAGTAGCGACGAGTAATTTGTTCTTTTTCAGGATGTTGAGGGAGCCAGCGTTTTCCTTTTTCCATCAATTTTTCAATTTCTGCATTATCAACAAAATAATGCTTTTGGCCATCCAAAACAGGTATCAAAATGAAGAGATGCGATAGTAAATCCTGTAAAACCAAGGTATTTCGCAGGGTCAACTTGAAATAACGACTATTCCCCCAATCAGGAAAAGACTCATCAAGGACAAAGCGTTCAGCTTCAATCTGATAACCAAGAGGCTCGAAAAGTGTTCTAATGAGTTTTTCACCACCACGAGAAGGCAAAGCCGAAATCTTTACCTCAAAAGGCATCTCCACGGTTAGTAATTCAGGTCGATCTTTACAAGTTCCATTCAGTGCTGAACCATAGACATTTGCAATAGCATGGCTCAAAAAGGAAGAAGCGACATAAGGCCGATCATTAACATAAGCTTGCAAAGTAAATCCTTCATTTCCACGGCTCCAGCTATTCCCTCGCGCCAAGGTAATGGGATCAATATCAAGCAGCATCGTAGCGGTACAGCGCTTTTCGGTGGCCTCTGGGTAAACTATGTGTACTTTACCATAAGAACCGAGTTTAAACTCTTGTACTTTAGCAGGATGTTTGTGCAATAACCAACCTAGATCGGTAGCGGGCTGGTGGGTAGTGGTAATGGAAAGTAGCATCTTATGGTATTGAAAATCTTATTTTAATAAAGGGAAAGGATCTTTGGGAATAACTTATTTTTTATAGAATTGGTTCATTTGTTCTGGGAATTTTTTTGAACCATATAAGAAATTTAAGGGCATATAAGTTTTTTAGCGTATTTACCATATAAGACATATGAGAAAAAAATAAGGGATTCATATAAGATTAGGATTGGGTATGGTAAGTTGTCGATGTAAAAAAAATAGAGGATACACAATAAATCAGCAATTTATGCGTTTTTATATAAGCCGCAATCTGTAAGTAGATACGAATTCTTAACTATTTAAATTGTTTTAATGAGAATTACGAAATCTTATTTAAAGGATTTAGTCTATCGTGTGAATGGTGCAGCTATAGAAGTTCATAAAATCCTTGGTCCTGGCTTGTTAGAAAATGTATACCATAAATGTATGGCACAAGAGCTATCACTAAGAGGGATAGCTTATGAGTCTGAATTGTTTGTACCAATAGGTTATAAAGGAATAGCTGTAGATACTCCTCTGAGATGCGATCTTTATGTTGAAAATATTTTGCCTGTTGAGCTAAAAGCAGTAAATACAATGCTTCCTGTTTTTGATTCTCAATTATTAACTTATATGAGGCTTTTGGAAGTACCAAAAGGACTTATGATCAACTTTAATGTGTCTCATATTTATACAAAAGGTCAGAAAACCTTTGTAAACGATCTATATCGAAATTTACCAGAAATATAGTTCGCAGCGTCTTATATGCCCCTTATATGTCTTATAATTCTTATGTGGTAAAACGTAAATAATGGACAGAAAAAAATTCATCAATACCCTATCCCTTGCCGCTTTCTCCATCGCTGCTTGTGGAAATGTACGCGAAATAGACAATACCTTCAGAGGAGATTGTGAAACCACCAATGACATCCTAGGTCCATTTTACCGGCCAGAAGCGCCAGAGCGTCAAGATTTAACGAAAGAAGGACTACAAGGAACTGTGGTGGAAATCAAAGGAAAAGTCTTGGGGAAAGACTGTACAACCCCGCTCCCCAGTGCCCTAGTAGAAATCTGGCATTGCAATACGGAAGGCGAATACGATAATGATTCCAAGGCCTTCATGCATCGAGCAAAATGGAAAACCAATCAACAAGGAGAATATTCCTTCAAAACGATACTGCCTGGTAAGTACTTGAATGGTAGACTCTACCGGCCAGCTCACATCCATTTTAGAGTAAGTGAAAAAAATAGCCTAGAATTAATTTCACAACTCTATTTCAAAGGTGATCCACATATAGAAGAAGATCCTTGGGCTTCCAAAAAAGAAGCGCAAGCCCGAATCCTCCCCATCTCTTTAGAAGATACAAAAGGAAACTTAGTCGTTAATTTCGATATCTACCTAAAAAGGAAGAGCTAAAAGATGTAAGAAGAGCGATGTAAGCTGTTCTTCATACATCATAGTACTCCCTACTTTGCATTGCTTATTTTTTCGTGTACTTCATTTATTTGCATGACAGCTGCGGAACCATACCAGGGGTGTAGTTCCATGACCAATTGTCCAGATTGAATGGCAGGATCTGTTTCTGTCAATGCTTTTGCTTCTTCAATATCTGTCACATTAAAGATGTAAATACCACGTAGATCGCCATCATCCAAGAAGGGACCCGCGAGTGAAAGTTTCCCTTCATCCGCTAATCGCTGAATAT
Source organism: Saprospiraceae bacterium (assembly GCA_020631545.1). Lineage (GTDB taxonomy): Bacteria > Bacteroidota > Bacteroidia > Chitinophagales > Saprospiraceae > JAHDHB01. The sequence continues at coordinate 7,237 of JAHDHB010000340.1, forward strand.
TTTCCATATGGGCAGCCTGCAATTTTGCGGCCTTATCCTTGTCCTGTTCACGATTTGGCCCCTTTCGTAGAAACGCCATCACATACTTACGCATACCATATTCATCCGCGCCTAATTTTTTGGCTAATACTGCATCATAACCAGATGCGGATACTGCTTGTTTATCAGGTGTTTGTGTCTCTTTTTCCTGTTGTGTACAAGCAACTAAAGTTAAGAGTGAGCAAAACAAGAATAGACGTAGTGCAAATCTCATTATTCCTTGATTTATAGGTTATTTATTATGCAAAAATTAATTAATTTGTAAACTATTTTCCATTTAA
>JAHDHB010000341.1 GCA_020631545.1 Saprospiraceae bacterium
CTATACCATCCCGCATTGTCCAGATGGCGAAATCTCTGCATTTTCTCTAAAAGTTACCTTTTTCGTTCAGACACTAACTAAGGGAGGAACTCTTTCCAAATTTCGGCAAAACCTTGTGGAAAGTAGAAGACTTTTTGATTCTTCGAAGAAAAATCAAGTCGAACGGTATCCTAATAGCTATCGCAGATTCTACTCCTCATTCCTACTATGATAGTGGGTTCGTATCAGGATTAAAACAAACTCAATACTACCCAAAGCATATCCTTAAGATAACTTTAACATATAGCTGTCACAGATTATAATTTCAGGAAATCAAATTTTTATACGATCAAATAAACTAACATTTGGAACTCTTAGTTTACCTGCTACACAAAACTTAGTGTTAATTCAACACTTATTAACTTAAGTTTCGTAAATTGCATTAAGATTAATACTTAGTACTAGAAAATCTAACCTAAAACAAATTTTTAACGCCAAATACTTGCACCATGAAAAATATTCTTGTCATCGTTTTTGCCCTTTTGCTACTTCATCCATTCTGTGTCCAAGCACAAAACAATACGGATGTCATGCTCCAAGGCTTCAATTGGGAGTCACATTCCAATACCCAAGGATGGTATAATGTCATCAAGAGTAAAGCTACGGATTTAGGAGCTTCCCAAATTGATATGGTTTGGTTTCCTCCTTCTTCGAGGTCGGCTGCCGTTCAAGGATATTTGCCTAATGAATACTATGATTTAGATACGCCATATGGTACGCAAGCAGAATTGCAAGCAGCTATTCAAGAGCTTAGCAATCATAATGTTAAATCAATTGCAGATATTGTGATAAACCATCGTGTAGGGACAGCAAATTGGGCAGATTTCACCAATCCTACTTGGGGATGTTGGGCCGTAACGGCAGGTGACGAATGGGGCTATGCCGGTGGTGGCAATCCTTGTGGTAACAATGACACAGGTGATGGCTATGAGGCGGCTAGAGATATTGATCATACAAATGAAACCGTACAAAACGATATTAAGGATTGGATGAATTGGTTGAAAAATACCATTGGCTTTGCCGGTTGGCGTTTTGATTATACCAAGGGATATTCTGGGTATTATAACGGTATTTACAATGATGCCACTTCACCCTATTTTGCGGTAGGAGAGCTTTGGGATAACTTGGATGAGTACAATCCAGACCCACATCGTCAGCAAATCATTGATTGGGTAAATGCGGCCAATGCGACTGCTTCTAGCTTTGATTTTACAACAAAAGGAGTGCTACAACGTGCGCTTTACGACAATAACCTCAATATGCTAAACCGCAATGGGCAAGCGCCAGGCGTCATTGGTTGGTGGCCAGAAAAAGCGGTCACTTTCCTTGATAATCATGACACTGGAAGCACCCAAGCGCACTGGCCATTTCCTGATTATAGAATCATGGAAGGCTATGCTTACATCTTGACACACCCTGGTGTTCCTTCCGTTTTTTGGGATCACTTCTACGAGTGGGGATTGCATGATCAAATCAAGGAATTAATCGCCATTCGTAAGGCAAATGACATCCATAGCGGTAGCAATCTAGCTATCCAACAAGTTCAAAATGACCTCTATTCCGCTATCATTGACGGGAAAGTAGCGATGAAAATAGGTGGTGGAAACTGGTCGCCTGCGGGTTCAGGTTGGGAGCTTAAAGCTTCCGGCAATGGGTATGCTGTTTGGGATAAATTAGGTAATGAGCCAACTCCAGACACGACTCCGCCTACACTTAGTGCTAATCCTCCTTCAGGAACGATTACTAGCCCTACAACGGTAACCATCACGGCCACAGATGATCAAGATAATGCACCTACTATTTACTATACGACAGATGGTAGTATGCCGGATCAAAACTCTAGCAGTGCGACAACTTCTTTTTCGGTTACGGCTAGTAATACGACCATAAAAGCTTATGCGGTAGATGCTTCTGGCAACGAATCGAATGTGCAGACCTTTTCTTATGTGATTGGTACACAACCTACCATGACGATAAAATTGAAAACAACTTGGGGAACGCCTTATATTTACTACTGGGGAGTAGATAGTCCAGGTAGCAATGGTACAACGACTTGGCCTGGAGAGCCTATGGTCGCAGAAGGTGATGGCTGGTATGCTTATACCATTGAGGGGAGTTGCGCGAATATAATTTTTACGAATAATGGGGCTTCACAAACGGATGACTTATCGACTTGTGGAGATAGCTGGTATGATAATGCTTGGGTGCCTGAGCCTGTGGACAATGAGCCTCCTTCGATAAGTGTTTCGCCTGCTGGTGGGAATTTTCCTTCGGGTAGTGTGACTGTAAATATAAGTGCAACGGACAATGCCGATCCGAATCCTAGATTTTACTACACCATAGACGGCTCAGAACCTAGTGCCTCTTCCGCGAATAGTACTAGCGCTGTGTCCTTGACGTTTACCGCAGAAACAATCTTAAAGGTGCGTGCAGTGGATAACCTGAGCAATGTTTCATCTACGGTCACACATGAGTATACCTTTGATCCTGCACCTGATGGTTTTACCGTATATTTTCTAGCACCAGACAATTGGAATCAGGTAAAAATGCATCATTGGAATGGTATTCCTTCTGGTGTAGTTGCGAATTCTACTTGGCCGGGAGTTGATATGAATGATGAAGGAGATGGTTGGTATTCCTATACTTTTGCAGGGCTGGAAAGTTCTAATGTTATCTTCCATAATAATGCTGGCAGCCAAACACTTGACTTGACGCGAGAGGGCGATGGTTGGTATATGAATGGAGCTTGGTACGATACCGATCCAACGGGGCCTGCTGGCGATATGACGGTTTATTTCAAACCCAACACCTATAGCAATCCTACCGTTTACTTTTGGGGCGCTACGCCTGCTGGGGCAAGCACTTCTTGGCCTGGAGAAGCGATGACGGATGAAGGAAATGGTTGGTATTCCTATACGCTTTCAAGTACCAATTGCACGAATTTGATTTTCAGCAATAATGGTGCTAGCCAAACTGCGGACTTATATCGTTGTGGCAATGGTTGGTATGAGAATGGCCAATGGAGCAATGGAAATGCTCGAATGAATTTCTACTCAGAGGAAATCATTAACCTTAGTAGTGCCCCAAATCCTGCTGCCGAACAAACGACTATCTCTTTTTATCTACCTAAGGAACATGATGTTACACTATCCATTATGGATATGGCAGGAAGAGCGGCTGCACCACCGATTCAACGACATTTATGGAAAGGACAGCATACTTTCCCAATCAATACACAAGATTTACCTGCGGGGATTTACTTCTACCAATTGAAGTTAGGAACCTATTCGTACAATAGACGCTTGGTGGTTCTTTCAAAATAATAATTACACTGATTTTTTATTTTACCGTGCCCAACTGCTTTTTCGGAAGTGGTTGGGTTTTGTTTTTAGGGTAAGCTGAAATTTTGTATAACCCTGATTATGAGTTTCAATAACATTTTCAGGAAGATTAGTATTGTTCTTTGGGCAGCTAATCCCGCTATCCGTTTGTATACGGTACTGTTTCAGGCGGTTCAGCATAAGGGTGTGGCCGTCTTCCTAAACGTCAGCCATCCACACCCTTTGCTTCACACGCCTTCATCAGCACCGTATATCACTGCTATCGGGGTTGCATCACCCTGTAAAACAAGTAGTTAGTTGCGGTAGTTAGAGAAGGGGCAATGCTGTTAAGTTTAGCCCTAAAGTGCTGACTTTTAGCCTAATTTTCGCGAGCGAAAATTGATAAGCCCCAGCGGGGCGGCTCTGTCTGTAGCCTCGTGCGAAAGCGCGAGGTAATCAAGAGCGAGAGACGTAAGGTACATCGTACCGACCCCGTAATCGTTCTAACGTCAAAATAAACAGGCGACTACAGGGACGGTGCTATGCACCTTTTTGCTCCGTTTTCTTTAAACCCCGCGCTTTCGCACGGGGCTACAGGCAGGGTCGCACCTAAAGGCGCTTCAATCTTCGCAAGCGAAAACTAGGCTAATAATCAAGGTCTTATCTCTTAACTTAACAGCATTGGAGCAGGAGATATTCAGGTGGTGCTTACAGGCCTAAATTGGGTGTTCACAAGAGAAGGCAATAGCCTTCGGTTCTATAGCAAGGATTTTCAACTCCTTGTCGTTTAAATGGCAAAACAGAAAAAAAATGCTTATCTTGAAATAAAAATAACACATGGATTCTCAAAGAACTATCTTAAATTCATTACTAGCTAAACCCAATGCCTATTTAATCATAAATCAAGTAGAAGCAATATTACAACAAGAAAAAGACAGACGCACTCAATTTTATAAGGAGATCACAGAACAAGAAAAAGTAGAATTCATTAATGGCGATATTGTTACGCATTCTCCTGTCATGAAACGTCATAATGATGCTACAGGCAATTTATTGTTGTTGATCCGAGCCTATGTCTCTAAGCATCAATTGGGGTTTGTAGGATTTGAGAAAGTAATGATTTCCTTGACTAGAAATGATTACGAACCGGATATTTGTTATTTTACCTCAGAGACTTCTGCAAATTTCAAAGAAACTCAAGTGTTATTCCCTAAACCCGATCTAGTCGTAGAAGTGCTTTCAGAGAGTACGAAGCATAGAGATCGAGGGGTCAAATTCAAGGATTACCAAGCTCATGGAATTCAAGAATATTGGATCATAGATCCTGATGAACAGTCGGTGGAATTGTATCGAATGAAGGACGCGACCTATACTTTGGTCAAGAAATCCAATGAAGGAACTTTAAAAAGTGAAATTATCAAAGACTTTTCAATACCAATTCAAGCCATTTTCGATGAACAGTTAAATTTCCAAGCCTTAAGTCAAATAATGAAAGCCTAAAACCCTCGCTCCTTCAAAAATCGGCCAAAATAATGACTGAATTTATCCGAGCCTACCTTGCTAGTATTCAGCGTAGAAATGAAGTTTACCGTTGAATCGGCCATAGGCAAATCATCAAAAACGTAGAAGGGGAGATGGTATTCCTTAGCGATTTCCTTTATTTTGACCATCAATTCCTTTCGGTTTACTTGGTAGGGTAGGGTAGCGTTGAGAATAGGCGATTCGTAGAGATAGAGTGGTATATCCTTAGATTGAGCATATTCGATGGTCTTTCGAAAGTACTTTTCCCTAGTAGCATTCCATTTAAATACATGATTCTCCTTGTAAATATTGTTAAACCCTTCGATATGGTTATTCCAACGCGGATTGCCGACGGGCGTATAACCATTGGGATGAAAGGGGAGTTTCCGATTAGAAGCTAAATGCTTGAAACCTTGAATGGCTTTGAAGTTCGTATATTTCCCATAATAACCATATTTCATAAACGGAATCCACGTCCAACGTGAAAAACTAGGATCCTTATCCCTTAGGGTTTCCTTGATAATCGGATCTTTCAAAAATGGAGCATAGCGATAAGTATTGAAGGTATTCGCTCTCAAGTCAAAAGACTCCGGCGTTACGTAGAGAAATAAGGCTTCAGGCTTTTTATTTTGCTTCAAATATAGATGCAATAACAAGTAATTATCTGCAAAATCCGAGTGATTCAGAGCTAAGTTGTATATCTTTTTTGAAAGATACGGTTCAATAATCGCAGGATCAAGCTGCCATTCCGGTTCACAAGGGCCATGAATGACCAAATCAGCATTAATCGTTCCCAATTGCACATACTCACTCTTCATATTTCTATTGAAAGTCAATAGATAATCGTACAGTCGCTCCAATCCATAAAGGGAAGCCGTAATAGCAATAAAGAGTAATGCAATTTTTTTAAGCATTCGTATTTTTTTGTAAAAAGTAGAATTCGCGATAGTTCTCGGGAGTTAGTAGTTCCGACTTGTTAAAGAGAGTTTCCTAAAAAGGCCTTTGTCCTATGTCCTTTGTCAAAGTGTCTTTTCAAGCGAAAGCGAAGAAAACTTCTTTCTCTAAAACTGTACATAAATAAAGCGCGAGCCCGCATCAAAAATCCCAAATACAAATATCAGCATAATCAAGCAAAATATAAACAGTGTATTTAAGTGCTCTGACATTCCTAAACGATTCAACGTTTTTTCAAAAAATAGCGTCAGAACAGTCAATATTATCGTAAAATATAGATTCCATAACGGCTCTAATTCTCCTCCTTCTGCTAAGGGCGCTAGTATTTGAGCCGTGAAATTGCTTGGCCAGAATTGTCCTGTAAATAATTCATTGAGCATTTTTCCTAAGTGACTCATTGACGAAGCACGAAAGAAAATAAAACTAAAACTAACCAAATTGAATACCACAAAAATACTCAAAGGACGATAAATGAACCTAGGGATTTTCTTAGAAAGACGCAGGCGTTGCTTCTTGGTGTAAAGCTCATAAATCATATAAATCGCATGGCAAAGCGCATAAAGAAAGAATGTCCATCCAATCCCATGCCATAGGCCAGAGAGCACAAAAATGATCAAAATCCCAAGGGCAATTCCTTGTTTTCGCCATTGCCGAAGGTTGAAAGCTAGTGGATTGAACAAATATTTAGTCAACCATTGAATCAAGGTCATATGCCATTTTCTCCAAAAATCAGAAATGGAAGTGGAACGAAGCGGTAGGTTGAAATTCTCCTTCAATTTTATACCAAAAAGCCTAGCGGAACCTAGTGCAATATCCATCGAACCCGAAAAATCAAAGTATAGTTGAATGACAAAAATATAGGTAGCCAACAAGGCACAAAGCCCAATATTCGTATCCGCATGGTCAAAAACAGAGGTAACAGAAGGCGCCAATCTATCCGCAATGACCATTTTTTTAAACAAACCAAGGATGATTCGTTGTCCACCAGCAATTAGGTTACTATCCTTAGGCTTTTGGTCAAGTTTATCCAATTGAGGCAAAAAATCTTGTGCTAAGACGATGGGCCCCATAGGGATTTTGGCAAAGAAACCAACAAAAACAGCATAATCTAACCAACTCGCCTTCTGTTTGATACGCCGGTGGTAAACATCAATCAGATAAGCAATATTCTGTAAGGTGTAGAAGGAAAACCCTACAGCAACTAGAAGAGCATCCAAATTAAAATTTACAGCGGATATATTGTATTCTAGTCCTAAATCCGTTCTTTCAAAGTACTTGAAGAGGAGTAAAGCGGCAATGTTCAGCAAAATTCCTCCCCACAAGTATCGACTACCTTGGTTTGTCCCTTTTTTATCTCTTAAAAAATCGGCGTAGTAAAAATTGATGGTTGTAAATAAGACCAGAACGGCCAAAGACGAAAGGTTATAAAATCCTATAAATACATACCCCGCCAACAGCAGCAAAGCCTTCTTGTATCGACTAGGCACAAGATAGAACAGTACTACTGCAATGAAAAGAAAACCAAAATATTCTGGCGAGTTAAAAACCACGTTTTTTAGTTAAGAGTTATTAGTTAAGAGTTATTAGTTTTTTATGTGTAGGAGCTTAATGCGTTTAGCACTTCTCGGTTTGATAAAAGCAATAGGAAGCTATCGGGTGTTCGCTAGAGAAGGCGG
>JAHDHB010000342.1 GCA_020631545.1 Saprospiraceae bacterium
AATGGGCTTTTTTAAGTGAAAATGAATATTTTTCACGCTCAATTCTCGCCAAAACGGTAACTCCCGATAGCTATTGCGGATAGTTCGTTATTCCAAATTCTTAATTTATATGGTGGGGGACGTTGGGCGTGAATGGTTCCCATTCGCCATTCACGAAAAATATCATTCACCACCCAAAAACAAGGATTTCAATTCAGTGGCGTCCTGTGGTTTCATTCTACCCGTCATCAATAAACGCATTTCACGTCTACGTTGTGCTCCTTCATATTGTCGCTGTTCCTCTAGGGTGACAGGTGTAACAGCAGGAACCTTTATCGGTCGGTGGGTTTCACGGTCTATCGCTACGAAGGTAAAATAGGCATCATTAGAATGGCGGTGATTACCTCCTTGGAAATTAGAAGTAGAAACTTCAACATAAACCTCAACAGAAGTTGTGAAAGCCCTTGTTACCGAAGCCTTTATTGTGATAACATCACCTAAGGGGATCGCCTTTTTGAAAGAAACATGATCGACGGAAACCGTTGCTACATGAGCACCGCAGTGTTTTCCAGCACAAATGCCTCCAGCAATATCCATCCACCGCAGCATATTGCCGCCCATCAAATTGCCTAGCGGATTGGTGTCGTTAGGCATAATCATTTCCGTCATGATCGTTTCCGATTCGCTTACTCTTTTCTTCTGCATCGTTATTTTGTAAGTTGTTTGGCCAATTTCCCAAGCACTTTTCGATCTATGATGTGCTTACCATTGAAGTTGACCAACTCGTAATTAATTTTTTGATCGTCAGCAAATTTGATGAATTTTTTGACACGTTCTTCGGTTAAAAATTCATCCTCATCACCAATCACCCAATACATCTTCTTATTTGCTAAAAAAGCCTGGTTGCCTAGGAAATCTAAGTCATGAGCAAAGTCGGAAGCCCAATTGATAAAATGATGGAATAAGGGTTTTTTCAGCAAAGCGAACCGAGCTATAGTCGCACCTCCTTGGGAAAAACCTAGGAAGGTTATACGGACATCAGGAGCTAATTGGGGAACAAAATGATCATAAATTTGCTGTAAATATTGAAGATAATCTTGAATCTCGTCTTCCCTATCCGCTTTTGTCATCCAAGAAGCGCCTACATTCCCCGTAAAACCACCGAAATAAAAGCGTGATAAGGCCTCTGGAGCCACAATTAGGGTCTCTTCATCCACCAAATCGTCGAACTTGTAAATAAATTTGTTTGCTGCTTGTCCGTAGCCATGACAGACTAACCAAAAATGCTTGATGTGGCTTCCTGCTTGGCCTAAGGTATAGAAATGAGCCGTTTTTGTGATTTTTATGGTATGCGCTTCCATGCTGCTATTTTCGGCAAAGTTAGGAAAAACAAATCACTTCCTCAAAAGAGGTGTTTTTAAAGTCAGAAATGTTATTTTTGCAAGAAATACACGAAAAATGAAGCGTACAAATTGCTCAATATTACGGATTTCCATTTACTGTTTGATTGCCTCAATGCTCCTTGTTGATACAGGATGTCAGTATGAAGATGGCCCGTTAATACCATTTCGTTCTAGAAAAAAACGCTTGATTAACAGTTGGCAATACCAATCGGTTTTGGATAATGGTGCGAATGTCACCTCGAATGGAGCAACTTATGATTATTCACAGAGCTTTATTGGTTTTAATGATGAAAATCGATTTACCGCTATTTACTACGCAGGCACAGATAGCCTAACTTATCGTGGAAATTGGGCATTTATCAATGATTTTGCGGAAGTAGAATTGGATTATGATGAGATGGGGCCTTATGGTACCATAGCCACAGATACCTTGGAGATTTGGGTGATTAAAAAGCTAAAGGAAAAATCAATGTGGATAAGGCAAGATGTGGGAAATGCCATTGATTTAGAATATCGCTTAGTTCCTTCCAATTAATTTGATTCTGAGGTTATTAAAGTGATACTAATGAATAAACAGTTTAGCCATGTTAAGTTGTTATTTCTACGCTTAGGCATTGCCATGCTTGCCTTTTCCATTTGTCGATTTCTATTCTTTTCCATCAATAACTATTTATTTCCTCAAGTAGAATACACTTCCTATCTAAGCGTTTTTTTCTGGGGATTTCGCTTCGATTTATCTGCATTGATTTATGTAAATGCCTTGGTCATTTTAGGGCATATTCTTCCCTTTTCCTTCCGCAATAATTCTACTTATCAACGTTGGCTTAAGTGGATGTTTTTAGGTTGTAATGGTTTTGCTGTGCTTGTAGAATTGTGCGATATAGAATATTTTCGCTTGACTTTGCGTCGTTCTACCATCAATGTGGCCGACCAATTGGGTGATGTTATGGATCTCTTACCTCAATATTTTCGTGATTTTGGGTATCTATTGGTTCTTACGGGAGTTATCGTGTGGTTGATGAACTATTTGTTTAATAAAACGCTAAAACGCCAAATTTATTTTTCTCAGAATCACTTGTGGCAGAGTTTTCTGTTTGTTTTGCTTGTAGTTTTATCAGGGATAGCAGCCCGTGGAGGCTTGCAACTCATCCCTTTAATGCCTATTACCGCAGCAAATTATGTAAATAATGTGGCTTTAGCGCCCTTAGTTAGTAATACCTCTCTTAATATTATACACTCTTTTCAACAACGTTCTATCCAAGAACTACACTACTTTTCGGAAGCTGATTTAAAGCAACACTTTACCTTGCTTAAAACAGTTAAACAAGATAGCCTAAGTATGAAGAAAGAGAACGTAGTAGTGATTATGATGGAAAGTTTTGGTAAAAATATAATGGGGAAATTCAATGATTTTGAAGGTGCTACCCCTTTCTTGGACTCTTTAATGGAGGAAGGATTGTATTTCTCAAATAGTTATGCTAATGGCCGGCAATCGAACCAAGGAGTAGTTTCTGTTACGGCTGGAATTCCTGCATTGATGGAAGATCCCTTGATGATTTCTGCTTTCCAGAGTAATCGAGTGAAAGGTTTAGCGGGATTATTGAAAGAAGAAGGCTATTCTACGCATTTTTTTCATGGTGGCAATAATGGAACCTTTAATTTTGACCGATTTTCGAAAACATCGGGTTTTGAGAACTATTATGGGAGGGATGAATATGGCATTGAGAAGGATTTTGACGGCAATTGGGGCGTTTATGACTTACCTTTCTTTAGATATACCCTTGAAAAGCTAAACGGGCAGCAAATGCCATTTATGAGCTTGTTATTCTCCTTGACTTCCCATCATCCATTTCCTGTTCCAGACTGGTTTGCTAAGAAGCATCCTGATTTGCCAGAAGTAGATCGTTGCTTTCTGTATTCAGATTATGCTTTACGTGTTTTTTTCGAAGAAGCAGCCAAGCAAGATTGGTTTGAGCATACGCTTTTTGTCATTACAGCAGATCATGTCGGCTATATTCATCGTGACGAGTATAAGACTCGTGAGGGAATGTATCGTATTCCTATCCTATTTTATAAGTCGGATGGAAGTTTGAAAGGGAAAAAGAATGATATTGCACAACAAGTTGATATTCTTCCTAGTGTGTTAGATTATTTGAATTATTCTAAGAGCTATAAAGCTTTTGGCCAAAGCTTTTTTAAGGAAGAAGAAAAACGTTATGCATACATGTTTGTGAATGGGATTTATCAGATTTTGGATAAAGAATTCATTTTACTTTTTAATGGAACAAAAAGCATAGGACTGTTTAATTATCAAAAAGATAGACTCTTAAAAGAAAATTTACTTGAATTAAATTTAGAGAAAAAAAGTGAATTAGAGTTGAAAATCAAAGCAGTATTGCAAGTTCATCATCAGGCAATGTTGAAAAATGAATTGGTGCAATAATTAATTTACTAGCAGTAAGCCGTTAATTATTTGTATCCATTTGGCGATGAATATTATTAACAAGATCAATAGAAATATTAAGTGAACTTGAAATTTGCTCAGGTTTAAGCCCTAAAAGTAGCAGATTTTTTATGGATTGTCTGGTATTTTCCTGTTCTTTTTCCTCTGCTTTTAACCGAGCTTCTTCTACTTTTAACCGAATTTCTTCCTCCGCTTTTAATCGAATTTCTTCCTCCGCTTTTAATCGAGCTTCTTCCTCTGCTTTTAACAGGGCATCTTTAAACGGAATTCCAAAGTTTAATCTATGGAAAAAGTCAAGTAAGAAAGTGTCTTTACGAAGTGGTCGAGTATTGTCCATAAGATAAGTTTTAAAGATTTCAGTCCTAAGTTTTTCGTCAAGTTCTTTTGGCAGTAGCAACATATACTCAATAAAATTTAGTAAAAAACCAATTTTTTCTTGAGAATAGCCTCGTTCTATAGCCAATTTAAACATTTTTCGTTTAAATTCAAACCGCAAGTTATTATTTCCCTTCGATTTATTAATGTATTTGCAAGCTAAAACTGCTAAGGCAAAGGGATTGGACGATTGTAGTAACTCCTCCTCCCTTGCATCCCTAACTTTATAAGTACCAAATTCATAGGTCGCTTTAGCGTAGGGTTGGTTAAATTCGAATTTCTTGTAGTTCTTTGGTATTTCATTTCCCGTATAGATGGCCATGGCAGCGATGTTCTCATAATTTTTATCCAATAAGCGATAAAAATAACGGTGCATTCGCTTGGCAAAATCGGTTTCAAAAGTAGATTGTATCTCAATATGAATAACTAACCAACAATCTTCACCATTGATTAATCTGACTTTTACCAATTTATCCTTGATAGTTTTCCCCGAATTGGTTGCCTTTCCGATTATTTTGTGGAATTCTTTGTCTAGGAATTCTGGTTTAAAGTTTTTATCGATCAATGGGTAAATTTCGGGTAGAAAAAATGCAAAGAAATCATCGGCTAGATTTTCGATCATTAGTTTCCAATTCCCATCATGGTCAATGCTTTGTGTACTGTTTTCTTCCAAAATTTATTATTTTCGTCAAAAGTAATGCGTTTTATGTATAATGTCAAATTTTTAATAATAATTTGATTCCCAAACTTTAATCGTTTCTCCTGCTTTATTCTTATTGCTACAAATAATTCGTAAATTTGCGGCCTCAAAACAGTGGGTACTATGAATAATTTTATTGCTCGATTACTTAAAACAGGCTTTTTACTTTTCTCCATTGCATTCGCTACCATTTCGTTCGCACAAGAAAAATACACGATAAGTGGTTATGTTCGTGATGCCAATTCTGGCGAAACGCTTATTGCGGCCAATGTGTTTGTGAAAGATGATGTAACGAAAGGAGCGACGACCAATGTTTATGGCTTTTTTTCCTTGACTTTGCCTGAGGGAAGTTATACTTTGATTGCAGCATATTTAGGGTATGCAGAGCAAAATATTGAGGTGAAATTGATAGAAGATAAGCGTTTGAATATTGATATGCAAGAGGGAGGTGTGATTGTCACCCAAGAGATTGTCGTGACTGGAGAACAGGCCGATAAGAATGTGGAAAGTACAGAAATGGGGACGGTAGAATTGCCTACGGAAACACTTAAAAAACTTCCAGCACTTCTAGGAGAAGTTGATGTATTAAAGTCTATTCAGTTGTTACCAGGGGTTTTATCTGCTGGAGAAGGAAATGCGGGATTTTATGTGCGGGGCGGAGGGCCCGATCAGAATTTAGTACTGTTAGATGAAGCTGTAGTGTATAATCCAGGACATTTATTGGGTTTTTTCTCTGTTTTTAATGCTGATGCCATAAAAAGTACGACGCTGATCAAGGGAAGTATTCCTGCTTCTTATGGTGGGCGGTTGTCTTCTGTCGTTGATATACAAATGAAAGAAGGAAATAACAAGGCATTCGCGGTAGAAGGAGGAATAGGGGCTATTGCTTCCCGTTTGACAGTGGAAGGGCCTTTGGTGAAGGGGAAAAGTTCGTTTATTGTTTCTGGAAGGCGCACCTATGCTTTTGATGTGGCTCAGCCTCTTATTAAGAAAACGGACTTTGCAGGAACTAATTATTACTTTTATGACTTAAATACAAAGTTGAACTATCAGTTTTCGGATAAGGATAGGTTGTTTTTTAGTGGGTATTTTGGTCGTGATGTCTTGAATTATGTGTCGAATAAGCGTGGTTTTTCCTTGAATATGCCTTGGGGAAATACCACAGCGACTTTGCGTTGGAATCACTTGTTCAACGATAAGCTATTTATGAATGCTACGGGAATTTTCAATGACTATGATTTTGAGGTAGAAGGAAAACAATCTGACTTTTCTTTTAAGCTTTTTTCAGGTGTCAGGGATTGGAATGGGAAACTAGATTTTGATTATTTCCCGGCACCAAAACATCAAATTAAATTTGGACTAAACTATACTTTTCACCGTTTTACTCCAAATTCTGCTTCTGCGACTTCCGGGGAAATTGAGTTTGACAATGAAACAGGTAGAAAATATGCGCATGAATCCGCAATTTATTTCTCTGATGATTGGAAGGTTAGTAAGCGATTAGCCTTGAATATGGGGCTTCGATTGTCGATGTTTTCACATGTAGGTCCATTTGCTAATGCTGATTCTTCTAAGGTTTACAAGCCATTAGAGCCTATTCAGCGTTATTTTGGGGCTGAACCTAGACTAGGAATGAAGTATAAGGTCTCCAATCAAGCTTCCCTCAAGGGAGGCATTTCCGTTGCTAATCAATACCTGCACTTGGTTGCTAGTTCAACTAGTACTTTGCCTACTGACTTATGGGTTCCTAGTACACAAAAAGTTAAACCACAATTGGGGATTCAATATGCGTTGGGGTATTTTCAAAATCTACTTGAGAATAAATACGAAGCAGCGATAGAAGTTTATTACAAGGATTTATTTAATCAAATAGATTATGCGGAAAGCTACGTGCCAGATTTGACGACCGAGGAAGAAGATGAGTTTGTATTTGGCGAAGGGGAATCTTACGGCGCGGAGTTCTTCTTTAAAAAACGTACTGGAAAGTTAAATGGTTGGGTTGGGTATACAATTTCTAAAACGACACGTTCTTTTCCAGAAATTGAAGATGGACGTGTTTTTCCTGCAAAGTATGACCGAACACATGATTTGTCGATAGTGGCTAATTACGATCTTAATAAAGCATGGACGTTTGGAGCGACGTTTGTTTATGGTACCGGCAATGCATACACTTTACCTGAGAGCTTTTATTTTGTAGATTTTGATGTGACGGCTAATTATGGCCCTAGGAATAGTTCTCGTCAATTGGCTTATCATCGAATTGATTTAGCAGCGACGTATAATTTGAGAACCAAAAAAGAAAAACCATTTAGCTCAAGTCTTACTTTATCCATCTATAATGTGTATAACCGCAAAAACGTATTTTTAACCTATTTCAGTCCAGAATCTGGAGCAGTAGGTGGTGAGGTAGATTTGAAAGCGTATCGGGTGTCCTTGTTTCCTATCATTCCTGCCATTACTTGGAATTTTAAATGGAAGCAGGAAAACAGTAGAGGGTAGAAAGTAGAGAGTAGAGAGTAGAGAGTAGAGGGATTTTTCTTTGGAAATCAGTCTTTCTGCTCTCTACTTTCTACCCTCTACTGCA
>JAHDHB010000343.1 GCA_020631545.1 Saprospiraceae bacterium
AACCCTCTGTCTGTCGACATCTCCCTCCAAAGGGAGAACAAGCTCGCTCCTTGAGGTTTGTGCTTTAATCAAAAAGCCTAAAACCATTTATATTCTCCAAAGCAAAACTCCAACTCCTTACCCTCTAAAACCCTATTCCTTAATCCTAAAACCCTCTAAAAACAAGGAAACTCCCTTCTCTGAGGAGAGAAGGGCTGGGGATGAGTTGTTCGCTGTGGAAGAGATTCAAACGCAACTTGTCGGCTAAAGCCAACGTTACTGAGAAAAAAATAAGCGATAAAACACTATAATAAAAGTGTTTCGACATTTTTTTTAGTGAATGCATAAAAAAATCGCTATTCTCCATCCTTCATTCTCCATTTAATTAATACTTTTACCAAATTACGAACGTAAAGCCGATAAATGCAGGAACAGAATACGGATATAGAATACATCATTGAAGCACCTAGTAAATTCTCTTTGAATATTAAAGAGTTATGGGATTATCGTGAGTTGTTCTATTTTTTTACTTGGCGTGATATTAAGGTTCGATACAAGCAAACCCTATTAGGTTTTCTATGGGCTGTTTTACAACCTTTTATGATGATGGTGCTGATGACTATTATCTTTGGCAACGCTTTGCAGGTAGAATCGGACGGTATTCCTTATCCTATATTTGTGTTTTCAGGCTTATTGCTTTGGGATATTTTTGCCTCTGGCCTGACGGGCGCAGCGAATAGTATGGTTTCGAACGCTCAAATTATCAAAAAGATCTATTTCCCTAGGCTAATTATCCCTTTATCAGCGGTTTTGGTCGCTTTGTTTGACTTTTTGATGGCCTTTTTGATTTACATCGCCTTATTGCTTTACTTCCAATTCGAGGTGAATTTGGTAAAACTAGTCCTATTTTTCCCTTTAAGTCTTCTGCTTACGGTGATTACGACGTTTGGGCTAGGCGCAATGTTGGCTGCTTTTAATGTAAAGTACCGCGATTTTCGCTACATTGTACCTTATATGATTCGATTTTTGCTTTTTGTAAATCCGATCATGTATTCTAGTTCTATATTCAAGTCGGATTTAGCCCAGTGGCTGATGGCATTAAATCCTTTAGCTGGTGCTATAAATATGTCTCGTTATGCTTTCATAGACAAGCCAGTAGATTGGTCTTTAGTTGGTGTAAGTACGATTTCTGCACTGCTGTTATTCGTATTAGGAATCTACACCTTTAGAAAAACCGAAGCTTATTTTGCAGATATTGCCTAATTCATTTTTAATTCTCAATTCATTCTGTGCGACCGATACTCGAAATACAAAACATTTCCAAAGCCTACAAGCTACATCGACAAGGAGGCTACCTTAGTCTTAGAGATTCCCTTGTCCAAATGTTAAAATTTGAAGGAAGTAAGGCTTCTAAGGAACGATTTTGGGCACTGAAAGAAATAAACTTGAATGTCCAACGCGGTGAAAGTCTTGGCATTATCGGTCGTAATGGTGCAGGAAAATCGACTTTACTGAAGATACTGTCTAAAATAACTCCGCCTACAAAAGGTCAAGTACGTGCGCGAGGAAGGGTTGCCAGTTTACTAGAAGTAGGCACAGGGTTTCATCCAGAACTTACTGGTCGAGAAAACATCTTCCTCAACGGTTCCATCCTAGGTTTGAAAAAGCTAGAAATTGAGCAAAAATTCGATGAAATTGTTGATTTTGCGGGAACAGAAGCCTTTTTGGATACACCGCTCAAGCATTATTCAAGTGGCATGCAATTGCGTTTAGCTTTTGCCGTAGCAGCACATTTAGAGCCCGAAATTTTGGTTATTGATGAAGTCTTAGCCGTTGGGGATGCAGCTTTTCAGCAAAAATGCTTGGGGAAAATGAATGAAGTAAGCCAAAGCGGGCGCACCATCCTATTTGTCAGTCATAATATGGGTGCGATACAACGCCTTTGTCCTAGAACTGTAGTCTTAGAACAAGGAAAACTTATCTACGAAGGTCCTACTCCACAAGCCATTGACCAGTATGTGCGTAGTACCAAGGAAAATACCCAGACAATATCCTTGCATGAGCGCAAAGACCGCGTAGCAGGAGGCATTCGGTTTCGTTTTACAGAAGTACATTTTTATGTTCCTGAAGTAAAAAGTCCTGTCCTAGCAATCACCAATGGCCAAGAAGCACGGATTGCTATTCATTACGATTGCCAAAACAACCTTTTAGGAAGAGAAGTAGAGCTTTCCGTAGCCGTCTACAAAGTATCAGGAGAATTCCTATTTGCCTGCCGTAGTGATTCTATTAACCAAGTCCTAACCATAAAAAAGAATTCAGGTATTTTCACTTGTATTCTTCCAAAAAATCCCTTGAAAGAAGGCATCTATCATTATAATTTAATCGCTTTCAACAAAGGCGAAATTCTAGATTTCGTTACCGAAGCAGGACAATTCGAAGTAAATGCTGGTGATTATTACGGCACTGGAAAAACATCAGCTAAAGGAAGGTCAGGAGTCTGTGTCCCTTATCAATGGGAATAAAGATCTTGGCTTGAAGCTGCCCACTCCGCTAATAACCAAGAAATTGCCTCGGTCTAGAAGGCAAAATCTTGGTATCAACAGTTTAGTAAACATTTTTACTAAAAGTACTAGAAGGTAGAGTATGCCAGTTTACAGGTTTTACCTAGGTCACTACCTCCATATTCCTAGGAAAATATACTGTAAAGTTTCACCCTACGCTTCTAGTCTAACCCAAACTTCTTTAACTGTTTTTTTGTGGTGGTTAAAAGAATAACATCAAGAATAAATGCCCATTTTTTCCTTTGTTGCTCGTTCTTGACTGCAAGATAGAGCGCTTTTTATGTAGAAGTAAACGGTGTTTTATGTAAAAGTTATATTCAAATTCGATTTTTCACCAAAACATTAAAATAAAATCACACCTGTTGTGGACTCAAAACAAACCTAAAAGAAACAACTAACCCTCATTTTCTTTGTTATACCAAAAAGGAATAAAAAAAGGAGAAATAAATTCAGAAATCCATTAACTTTATAGAATTGAACATTTATTTTATCAAGATATAAAATCATACACAATGAAAGGTCTACTCATAAAGCTATTTGTCCTATGTATTTTGGTGCTTGGAAATTTTTCCAATAAAGCTACTGCGAGCGGGCTTGGTGGAGGAAGTGTATTTGAAGTATTCGATAAATCAGGAACCCTCTCCCTTAGTTTCCTTATTCCAGATCATTATTTCAACACAAATGGCACACTTCAAATACCTTTAAACATAAGGATTATTGACAATAAAAAATCATTGACACATTCTAGTGCAATATATGAACCTGTACTTTTTCTGTCTGAACTAGATTTAAATCCTGGAGAATATTTTATTTGGATAGCAATTGGGGAGTTTAATCTAAAAACAACTATCAACCTATAGATATACAGTAAATAATTTTAAGATTTTTTTGTTATCAGCGAAAAAATCATTTACTTAGTAGTTCTATTGAGTTAATGCCCACTCAATTTCCTTGGACTCATGCGTTCTAGTATGTTAATGGTATTGCTATGTAATAAAGGCAACATACCTATATTTTATTATCAACAAACTATACGGCATGTTAAACACCAAAATATATAAGCTTTTTGTAGCATTAGGCAGTACAGAACAAGATCTTTTAGAACTAAAACGTTTTATATATGCCGGGCTTAAAGAGAAAGAAGGTCAAATAACCAAACTATTTGATTTCTTAAGAAAGTATTCCAAAATACCTAATCATAAAAACTTTAACAAAGAATATCTATACAAAAAACTGTATCGAAAGCCAATGCCAAAATCAGATGGTATGCTACGCGCTCTTTTTTTTCGTTTTGGTCGTCTACTAGAAGATTTTATGATACATAAATTCATAAAAGAGCAGCCAATCTTTCGTGATTTAATCTTAGGTCAATCTTTCCAAAAATTAAATTTAGATAAATCATTCTACAATGCGCTATTAAGCGGTATTGAGAACTCTCTACCTTTAGAAGAAGCACGACGAGCTCTAGTTCTTTCTTTAGTTTACAAAGCAATATTCTATCATGCGAAAACAAGTATGCCAGACAAGAAAAAATACCATAATTATTTAGACCTAGCCCAAAAGCATCATCTTGAATATGTTACATTAGAAAACCTAAAATATTCTTGCGAAAAACTAGCTCGACATAGATTTCATGGAGAATCTCTTAATGATGACTTTTATAATAATTTTTCTAACTATCTAAAAGAGGTTAAAGTGGATTCAATTCCTCTTATCCATTTACTTGCACTTGCTTCTAGATTCTTGAATTCACCATGTATTGAATTATATGAGCAACTTAAAAAACAGTATTTTTTGCATTTTGACGATATACACTCTGAAAAGAGTTACCTTCTAAATTGTCTGCTCAATGGATTGATAGGGCTAAAACACCCTGATCGCTATGAAGAACAATTTGAGTTACAGAAAATTGGTATTGAAAAAGGTCTATTTATTGAAAATGGAGTCATTGATTCATCTCACTTTAACAATATTGTTCGAATTTTTTGCAAAATGGAATATTGTGATTTGGGAGAAGAATTTATTGAAACTCATTTGCAATACTTAAATGTAACGCCTAAGGTTTTAGAAAATATAAAAGTACGAGCTGCTTGCCAAATAGCTTTCGCTAAACGAAATTTTGAACTTGTCCTTAAACTCAAAAAGGATCTTACCCTTAGTAATTACAACTACATTATCGACAAGCATATCTTTGGATTTAAAGCAAACTATGAGTTGTCTAGAACTCACTTAGTACTAGAAGGGAAAAGAGCTTTTTTTGATTATTTAAGAGAGAAACATGATGCTAAATATATAGGAGATACATACAAAAGTATGTTTAGCAACTTCTACAATCTCTTAGCTCTCATCATAGAATATCCTTACAAAGACTACAGCAAACAAGACCTATTAGAAACCTTGGAAAGTTTTGGCGGACTTGTAGCGGAATCAAAATGGTTGAAAGAAAAAATTCAAGAACTTAGATAGGTTTGAAGGCTAAGCTACTCCCTAGCCCTTGAATTTTACGATAACCTTTGCCTTGCCCCACTAGTGAAACAGCTAAAAATATTCAACGCCATACAAATCCAACATCTATGCTTATCTTTGAATCGTACATTTCATGACAAGTTGAGTAAGAAGTTTTCGAATTAAGGAATTATAAACATACGAGCAATGAGGTTTTACATTTTACTAGCCCTATTTCTACTGTGTATTCAAGTAACAGCGCAAAAAAATACTAAGGTAAAAATGCCTAAAAAGCCTTTGAGTGCTAAGGTCGATATGCATTTGAATCGACCCGCTGTTTTTATCAATGGACAGCCGCAGGCTTCTGTGATTTATGGCTTGACGGATGTGCCTGGAGGTCGTTGGTCGTGGGAGGAACAGGCGCAACACAACCTAGGCGTATTTTGTGAGCGAGGAGTTCGAATGTATCAATTAGACATTTCCTTTGAGCAGATGTGGAAGGAAGATGGAAGTTTAGATATTAGCCTTGCTCAACGCCAAATTCGTGGTTTGTTGAAGGCTTGCCCTGATGCTGCCTTGTTCTTTCGCTTGCATGTCAATGCGCCTTTTTGGTGGATGGATAAGCATCAGGAGGAAATGGTGGCTTTTGCAGATACCATTGCGCATCCAAGATTGGATTATGGTTTAATGTCCCCCATTCTTGATGATCCGCAACCAAGGGAACGTGTTAGTCTCGCTTCTGAAAAGTGGGTGAAGGAAAGCAGTGAAATGACTCGTTTATTTTGTAAAAAACTAGCCAAAACGCCTGAAGGTCGTGCAGTGATTGGTATTCAAGTGGCTTGTGGCGTGTACGGAGAATGGCACTACTGGGGTTTTGCAAAAAATGAACCGGATACAGGAGAAGCGATGACAAAACATTTTAGAAAATGGACAAGGGAGAAGTACCAAAATGAAGTCGAGCTACAAGCAGCTTGGCAAAATGATCGGATTTCTTTCGAAGAAATTCAGGTACCAGACATGAACGCCAGAGAGACGACGCAGGGCATTTTTCGAAATCCCAAAACCGAGCAATTTGCTATAGATTATTATCGTTGTCAACATCAGTTGGTGTCGGATCGCATTATCCATTTTGCTAAAATTATTAAAGAGCATTGGCCACGGCCTATTATCACAGGTACTTTTTACGGATATTTTTTCTCTGTTTTTGGGCGTGAAGTAGCTGGTGGCCACTTGGAATTACAAAAAATAATGGAATCCCCACACCTCGACTATCTTGCAGCACCCCAATGTTATGTACCCAATGCAAGAAAAAATGGCGAAGTATACCGTTCTCGTGGCCTTGTAACATCCTGTTTATTAAACAAAAAACTGTGGTTGGATGAAATGGATTTTGACCCCAATCTGCATTTTCATTACGATAAAAACTTCCCTAAAACCCTATCCGCAGGCAGAGCCGCTACGCGGAGAAACATGATTCATTCCCTACTCAAGGGCATGGGCTTATGGTTCTACGAATTCGGCATTACAGGGATGGAATTTGATGATTTTCACCTCAAGTATATTCCTTCTAGAGGCTACTGGGATCATCCTGCTCTTATGGATGATATAGAAACCATAAAAACCATCGTAGAGGATAAAATGGAAGCTCAAGAGCCTTACAGTAGCGATGCCGATGTATTATTTGTCTTTGATACCCAAAGCAGTTACTACACTGCTAGCCTTTTTAATAAAAACCCCATGACGGTGCTTTCTGCCGATTGGGGTACGCTAGCTGCTTACCGCTCAGGTATTGCTTTTGATGCTATTCATTTAAGCGATTTAGAAAAAGTGAATTGGCAACAGTATAAAGCCGTTATTTTTGGAAATACCTATCAATTGTCCAAGAAGCAAAAAGAGTACATCAAGGAACATATTGCTAAAGACCAACGGCATTTGATTTGGTTGTATGCGCCCGCTTTAGTAGAAGGCCAATCGTTAAGCGTAGAAGCTGTTTCTCAATTAATTGGCCTTAATTTAAAGCAAACAACCTTAAAGGATAAGGTGCGTCTTGCCTTAGCTCAAGAACCTTCTCAGTACTTAGCCAAGCAGAACAGTTTGATTTGTGAGGTTTCAAAAGAAGCGTTTTCCCCTGCTTTTGCCGTAGCAGATGAGCAAGCGATCCCCCTAGGCGTTTATCAGGAAAATGGGCAAGTAGCAGCGGCCTATAAAAAATTAGATAAGCACACTTCTTGGTACATTGCTGCTCCAAACAAGGAAGAAAAGAGCAATCTTCTCCGTTATATTCTAGGTCAAACAGCAGCGCACCAATACACCGACGATCCCAATGCCGTCGTTTATGCTGGTTGGGGCTTGTTATTCTATTACAATTACTTCAAAAAAGAAGGAGAAAAACGTTCTGTTCACTTAAAAAACGGAAAAAAGATAACGTTTACCCTACCGAATAGAGGTTGTGGGGTCTTAATCGATGCTAAAAATGGAAAAATATTGATGCAGGGTTCATGAAGCTGTTTTCC
>JAHDHB010000344.1 GCA_020631545.1 Saprospiraceae bacterium
ATAAAAAACTGAAAATTAAATTCTTGTAAATGTACATAACTGTATTTCGGTTAATGCTTTTCTTGATTTAAATTTCTCCGGCGCCCTGACGAATAACCTCAGGAGAAGACCCCGTGCAATCCACCACTGTTGAAGGTTGGTTTCCTCCGACTCCTCCATCAATAACGATATCGACTAGTTTTTGATATTGCTCATGTATATCATAAGGATCCGTGAGGTATTCGATAAAATCATTCTCTGACTTCAACGAAGTCGATAGGATAGGTCTTCCCAATTCCGCAATAATGGTTTGAGCAATATTATTATCTGGGACACGAATACCCACTGTTTTCTTATTACTTTTAAAGAGTTTAGGGACTACATTACTAGCTTTAAGAATATAGGTGAAAGGGCCAGGTAAGGTACGCTTTAAGAGCTTGAATGTTTGATTATCTAGCTGTGCTGCATATTCTGATAAGTGGCTCAGATCGTTGCAAATGAAGGAAAGATTGGCCTTATTGGGCTTGATGCCCTTGATGCGACAAATACGTTCGACTGCCTTTGGGTTATGAATATCACAGCCCAAACCATACACCGTATCTGTAGGATAAATGATAATACCACCATTTTCTAAGCATTCGACCACCTTTGCTATTTTGCGAGAGGAAGGATTCTCTGAATTTATCTGAAGAAACATGAACTATTTTTAAGCGTGAGTTGCAGAAAAACTGCAATTTATCTGGATAAAAATCTTAAGAGCGCAAAATACGAAATGCAGAAGGAATCAGGAAGATATGACTTGTTTTTTTTGATAGAGAATGAATAGGAATTGATGGAGAATGAAGAATGTGATGAAATTTGTAGTGTTTGTTCTTGTCATAACGCTTTATTCCAAGCATAGAGCTTTGGAAAATCAAAACATGATGGCGGTAATCCCGATCCCTATCGTGGTATACCCTATACTAGATACTATAGTAGCAGTTTCTACGCCTTGGGATATCCCAACAAGTAAAGAATTGTAATAGGGCCCGTTTTTTTCTTTCCAATTTCCCACGTAAAAGAATCGCTGTTTTTTAATTGTTTGGTCATCTTTTCTAACTCAGAAGCGGAGTAGGTTCGTAAGACAGAGACAAGACCATCCCAAAGAACAAATAAGGGCACAAGTGGAATAAGGTAAGTAAATAGAATACGCCCAAGCTTAAAAGGGCGGATAAATGGCGTAGAAATCAAGACATTTATAGGAGAAAGCATAAATTGAATGAAATGAGGAATACTTCGTTCTTGTGCTTCAAATATACCGATGGGCGTTTGACAGTCCACTGCATTTTGCAAAATCTGATGGGCTTCTTCCGGCTTGAAGTGGTGAAAAGAAAGGAATTGAGTTCGGAACCCTTTTAATTCTTTCGGTACATCCAAGGCATTAACCGATTCCTTCTTGTAAGAAAACATAGCCCCATTTTGCTCCACAAACAGTTGAAAAGCATCGGTATTGGGGTAATAGTCAGAAAGAACGACCTCCACTTCTGGAAGCTCAGCTTTTAAGTGTTCTCCTAGCTTTTTCCATCCGCCCCCAGCTCCCGAAGCGAGATCAATTATCGTATTCGAACCACTTTTCTCTACGCCTTTCTTTAAGATGGGAACGATACCTTTATAAAAATCAAATTGATTCGTTACAAATTGCAAAAAATCGGTCATATAGTTCCTTAAAAAAGAAGGAAACCAAGGCAAATCCTCAAATTCAAATAAGTGTAAACGGGGCATTAGTTTAGAGTTTAAAGTTAGGAGTAAAGAAGCTATTCCGCAAAGGCTCTTTTTCAAAATACGATGTATGGTGTGTTTTTTATTTGTTGTTAATAAAATAGAGCAAATCTCGGTTTTACAAAGCAATAAGAAGGTATCGGGTGTTCGCAAGAGAAGGCGGTAGCCTTCGAGGTTCTAAAGCAAGGATTTTCAACACCTTGGTTCGTCTTCATACATCATAAATCATTCATACATTATCATGTTTTCCAAATCCTCCACCTCCTGGTGTTTGAACCACAAGACGGTCGTCAGGCTCCAAATTTACGCCATCTATGCTTTTCAGAAGAAGAATATCTCCATTTTTCTTAATAATAAATTGTTTTCCAGCTTTTCCAGCTTCGCCTCCTTCAAGGCCAAAAGCACCACGAACACGGTTTTGCGTAAGTACAGAGAGCTTAATCGGTGCTAAAAATAAATACTCCCGTTCGATGCCATCACCTCCTTGGAATTTTCCTTGTCCACCAGAGTTCTTGCGGATAGCAAACCGTAATAAACGTACAGGATACCGATGCTCAAGTGTCTCTGCATCTGTTATCCTCGTGTTTGTCATGTGTGAATGTGTGGCGGATGCGCCGTGAAATCCATCTCCCGCACCACAGCCGCCACCGATAGTTTCGTAGTAGCCAAAAGAAGCATTGCCAAATATGATGTTGTTCATAGTTCCTTGGCTACCAGCTATTATTCCTAGTGCTTTTAGTAATGTATTGGTAACACGTTGACTCGTTTCGGTGTTGCCACCAACTACCGCAGGGCAAGACGCAGGATCTTCAGGAAATGTCGGATTCACTAGAGAATTTGGTGGTAAAATAATCTGGATAGGGTATAACAAACCATCATTGAGCGGCAGCGATTCATTTAATAATAAGCGGAAAACATAAAGAACAGCACTCGTCACAATCGCTCGATTGGCATTTAAATTCCTAGGATGTACACTACCTGTACCTGAAAAATCAACAATACCAGTAGCATCTTTTATAGTAATGCTTACAGAGATAGGCGTCCCATCATCCAAGTATTCTGTAGCTTGAAAATGCTTAAGGGGTAACTTTTTTAGGGTTAATCCCATTCGCTCTGCGGTGTAATGTTTTAATAAATCCATGTACTGTTTTACAATCGGAATACTATGATTTACAGCTAATTGTTTTAAAGATTGAACACCTAACAAATTAGAAGCCAAAGCCGCATTAAGATCGGCAATGTTTTCCTCAATTCGGCGAGTAGGGTAGGGCGCTTCTTCCAATAAAACCCGAATAGCATCCCAGTTTGGACAGTTATTTTTTACGAGGTATTGAGGTGGAATGATGACACCTTCTTCCCGTAATGAAGTGGCATCTGGCGGCATGGAGCCCGGGCGCGTACCTCCTATCTCGGCATGATGTGCCCGACTTGCCACATAACCTAACAACTCTTTGTCTCCTGAAAAAACAGGGGTAACCAACGTAACATCAGGCAAATGTGAACCTCCAAAAGCAGGATGATTGGTGATGACGGTATCTCCATTTTCCATAGGAATATGCGCTTTGAGCAATCGTACACAAACACCTAAACTTCCTAGGTGAACAGGAATATGAGGCGCATTTACAATCAATTCCCCCTTAGCATCGAGTAAGGCACACGAAAAATCAAGCCGCTCTTTTACATTGACGGACAAGGCTGTACGTTGAAGCATGACGCCCATGTTTTCGGCTATAGCCTTGAATCGATTCGTGAATAATTCTAGGGCTACGGCTTCGGGTATTTTGCTTGTTTTCCTAGATTGTATCCTTGTTTTTTGTTGGAGAATAAGACCTTTATTTGCATCTAAAGTAGCTTCCCAATGACTTTCTAAAACGGTCGTACAATGTTTATCTAAAATAAGGGCAGGGCCAAGGAAATAATCACCAATTCGTAGCTTATCCTGCTGGTAAACAGGTGTTTTTACCCATTTTTCCTCAAAAAATGCTGTGGTATAAAAATCAGGTTTGGCAATAGTTCTTGTAGGGGATTTTGATGCATTTATGGTTACCTTATTTGCTGAGATAGAAGCTGCTACCACTCGAATGGATTCCAGCTCGACGGGGCGTTCAAGCGTATGACCATATATTTTTTGGTATTGAGCTTCGAAAGCTGCTTGAATATCTTCATGTTCTACATAAGGAATTTCCAAACTCGAATTCTGTCCTTGATAGCGAAGAAATAATAAGCGCTCTCGAATTTGACTGTTTTTATTGGAGATGTGTTCTTGATGGAGCGATGCTAATGCTTTGTTTTCTAGTGTTTTGAAATGAGTAGGCAGTGATGACCGTATTTCTTCTAATGGACGGATAAAAAGGGTTTCGGCAAATCGTTCAATGGCCGCTTGACCGATACCCCAAGCACTGAGAATTCCTGCATTTTGAGGGATAATGACCGTTTTCATATCCAATTTATCGGCTAATTGACAAGCATGAAGACCACCAGCCCCACCAAATGCCGTCAAAGCATAATCCTTTGTTTCATAACCTTTTGAAAAAGATATTTTACGGATAGCTCCTGCCATGATCTCGTTAGCGATGTCAAGAAAGCCCTTCAAAATATCCGTTTTCCTTGGAAGCTTTCCATTTTTAGCCTCCATTGCCTCCAAAAGATGTATCAAACGTTGATTCGCAGCTTCTTTAGAGATAGGAATGCTAAATTGAGAAGGTTCTAATCTGCCTAAAAGCAAGTGGACATCCGTGATCGTAAGCGGGCCACCAGCTCCATAACAAGCAGGACCAGGCCAAGCCCCCGCACTCTCGGGGCCAACAGTCAATTTGTAGCCATCAAAAGCACAAATAGAGCCACCGCCAGCAGCTACCGTTTCAATAGCTAATGCTGGACTAAGCAATTGCGCTTGTCCGATTTTCAAGGAAAAACGGTAATCGAAAGCCGAATGATAACGAGCGACATCCGTACTCGTGCCACCCATATCGAAGGAGATAATTTTTTGATAGCCAGATTTTTCGCTAGATTTTGCTGCACCGACCACACCTCCTGCTGGGCCACTTAGTAAACTATCTTTTGGGTGGAAATCCTCGGCCATGACTAAGCCCCCTGCACTTGTCATGATGTGCAAACTACTAGTCTTTTGATTTTGTAGATTTGAATTTAGACAATGGTGTATATTACCCAAATATTGATTGATAATAGGGGATAAATAGGCATTAACGACTGCCGTTTCTGCTCTCGCCAAGAAGTTCATCTGGGTAGAAAGTGCGGAAGAAATAGAAATGGACGTAATCCCTTTTTTAGTTAAATATTGAGCAAATTCCAGTTCATGAGAAGGATTGAGATGGCTATGGATAAAGGCAACGGCAGCAGTTCGATACCCTGATTTTACTAATCTAGCAATAAGTTGCTCATGTTTTTGATAATCAATTTCTTGTAGGCTATTCCCTTGGGCATCCAAACGCTCTTCTATTTCAATAACCTCTTGGTAGAGCATTGGCGATTTTTGAATATTCAAGGTAAATAAATCAGGGCGTTGTTGTGTTCCTATTTCCAATAAATCCTTGAAACCTTTCGTAACAAAAAATAAGAATGGAGCGCCTTTATGTTCTAGAAGTGCATTCGTACCCTTCGTTGTCCCCAAACGCATTTGCAAGGGGGGGAAAGGTTGATTTAAAGAAGTATTCGTAAGTAAGCGTGCAGCTAATATTGGAGCTTCCTCAAAGGTGGTCAAGGAAAAAGAGGTAGGAAAATGATTGAGTTTTAAAGGTTCGGACAAGTAAAGAGTAGAGGTTTTTGCATCAAATCGAAGGACTTTTGCCTGTTCTTCTAATTCATTGAGCAACAAGGAAAAACCAGCAAGAACATCCGCATTACCAATCCCCCAATTTTGCTGAATTTCAAAAGTAGTCGAATTGATTTTTTTGGTAAATACACCACGAAGCGTACTACTACTCAATACCTTGGTCTTTAGCTTTTTCCTCTTGGGCGAAATAGCAATGCAATCGGTAAAAGTACCGCCTGTATCAACGTATATTTTCCAATTATCCATATGCTAAGATAAGCGGTAATTTTTTAAATTTCGAGTATGGGAATGAAAATAGCTAATATCTAAATCATGTAACTTACTTTTGTTAGAAACATGTTTTAACTTTGGTGAATGGAAAATCTTTGGAATCAAATATCGAAACTTAGTCAAAACGAGCAAATGTTGCTTGCTCAACAAATTTTAAGCAATTTAAACGCTAAAGATAACTCACCTATTCCTATCGAATTACAATCAGAACTGAATCGGCGAAAAAAATTAGAATTCGAAGGAAAAATTAGCTTTAATTCTTGGGATGTCGTTAAGAAAAAATTAGAAACCAAGTATAATATTGGTTAATATGAAGGAAGAGGAGTATCGTCTTAATATATCTACAGTTTGCGAAGTAGATATGTTTTTAGTAACTAATGAGTGCTCACTTGCCTATTTTTGGCAAAACTTGGGGGCTTTTTTTACGAACCAAGGGGTTGAAACCCCTTGCTATTGAACCTCGAAGGCTACCGCCTTCTCTTGCGAACACCCAATAGCTTCCTATTGCTTTTGCAAACCGAGAATTGTTGGTTTACGGCTTACTTCCTTTTATTCCTTCAAATTCGGTGGTTTTGTAAGTTCCGCCGTGGGAGGGTATCCTTTAGGAGGCCTTCCCTTGTGTAGTTTCTCCCAAAAAAGTTTAAAAATTCTCCATTCTCCATTCTCCATTCTCCAAATTTCCTCCTATTTTTGAAAGAATTAATCAGTCAATTCCAATTCGCTCCAACTTTTGACCTTAAATAAAATCAATATCAAAAATTTAGACTCTCTTCTACACCTTTATCGACCTGATGGTAAAGTGTTCAAGGCCAATCTGTTTGTCGGTCATGCACCAAAGATTTTGGGGTTTTATGAAGAAAATCCATTTTTGAATGAAAAGGAGATGGCACGATTTGAAAAATTAAAGGTAGATCGTAGGAAAAAAAGCTATTTATTGGGGCGTTATGTCGCTAAAAGTGCTGCTTCTACTTTGTTGGAAGAGAAAGATTTAGCTAAGATAGGAATTAGTAATGGCGTGATGTTTCATCCCATTTTGAAACATCCTCGCGCCTTGAATATGCAAATCAGCATTACACATAGCCAGGATTTAGCAGCCGCCATCGCTTATCCTGAAGAACACCCCATCGCAGTTGATATTGAGCAGATTGACAATAAGGCTAAACGGGCTTCAAGGAATTTTATCTCGGAAGATGAATGGAGTTTGATGCATCCCTTGTCGCTTGATGAGAATTCTAGTTGTACGATGGTTTGGACAGTTAAAGAAGCTTTGTCAAAACTTCTGCGCACAGGTTTATCGACGCCTTTTTCCGTTTTTCATATCAAAAAGATAGAAAACCACAAGCACTATTATATCAGTTGGTTTACTAATTTCTCTCAGTATAAAGTTCTTAGTTTCTTATTGGATGATGGTTTCGCTGTTTCCATAGCTTATCCGTACAAGACTGATTTACAGTTTGATAATCTTTCTTTAGAAAATGCTTTCCTTGGTGTAGATAAATCTGAAATCTAAGGTAGCCAATCTGCTAAATTACGTCAGAGAGGTGTTTAGAAAAGTAATAGCCACAAAGAAATCAAAGGCAAGGTCGTCAAAAATCTATGTGTCTATGTTCCTATGTGACAATAATTACGTTGCTTACGCAACTACCTTTGTTCACACAACGCCGAAAGTTTGTTTTTTGTGCAAATT
>JAHDHB010000345.1:0-1109 GCA_020631545.1 Saprospiraceae bacterium
TTTCGCAGCCCAAGTAGTATGATGTACGTTATTTGACTTAGCAATAGCTCCGACAACTCCGTAAACATCAGTTGTATTTTTTGCCTGCTTTACAGCAGCTTTTATGTATATTTGGCTCAGAGCATTTGACCCATACTTTGATACAATCTGAGCAGCACGAACAATTTCATTATTCTTAATATATGAATTAATATTTTGATTGTATACTGTAAAGAGAATTTTATCCGGATTACCAATTTACCTTATGGTGATTATACCCTAGAAGTGAAGGGGCAAAATGGGGCTAGTGGATGGACGGCACAGCAACTTTCCCTTGATCTTCAGGTTCTTAAACCTTTCTATTTGCGCTGGTGGTTTATTACTTCCATGGTGCTTTTTTTAGCGCTAAGTATTTTTGCTTTTGTGCAATGGCGTATCGGTAAACTCAAAAGGGATCAAAAACGTCTTGAATTGGAAGTAGAAAAGAGAACTGCACAGATTGAACGGGATAAAAAGGTGATAGAAGAACAAGCAAAAGCACTTCAGAAACAGACGGATGCGCTAAAGGAATTGGATGTAGCAAAAACGCGATTTTTCTCCAATATTACCCATGAATTTAGAACACCGCTTACGTTAATTAACGGGCCTGTTGAGCAAATTTTGAAGGAGGATCTTTCTCGAAAAATAAAAGGGCAATTGAAAAGTGTTCTTCGAAATGGCCAACGTTTATTGCAACTCATCAACCAATTGCTGGACATTTCTAAGTTGGAGAGTAAGCAAATGAAATTGGAGATTGCGCATGGAGATTTAGTCCATTTTACCCAAAAACTCATAGAGTCTTTCCAAACTGTAGCTGTTCGAAAATCAATTACGCTTGCCTTTGATTCTAGCTTGGAGCAGTGGGAGTTACATTTTGATAAAGATAAGTGGCAGAAAGTATTATACAATTTACTGTCTAATGCTATCAAATTTACACCAGCAAAGGGAAACATAACCTTGTCCTTAAAACAAGGGCTCACAAATGAACAAGAACAAATCTTCCTAAAAGTAGAAGACACTGGAAAAGGAATCCCCGAAGAAAATTTACCCAAGATATTTGATCGCTTTTATCAAATTAATGCTTCTTCAAC
>JAHDHB010000345.1:1119-7467 GCA_020631545.1 Saprospiraceae bacterium
GCAGAGGGCACGGGCATTGGCTTAGCTTTGGTGAAAGAATTGGTTGAATTTCAAGGGGGAACTATAGGGGTCACTAGTGTAAAAGGTCAAGGAACTACCTTTACGGTTCAAATTCCTGTCGTTGAACAGCCTACGACTGAGGTGGTGTTAGAACCTACTTGGGTAGAAGTGATAAAGCCTTCTCCTGTTTTTATAGAGACAGGAGCGATGGGGATTGTTGATGATACGAACTCGGAAAAAGAAGAAGGAAAACTAGAACTACTTGTCGTTGAGGATAATGCAGATATGAGAGCATACATTCGAACTTGTATAAATGCTGACCATTACCACATTACAGAAGCAAAAGATGGAAAAGAAGGTATTCAAAAAGCTTTAGAAATTGTACCGGATCTGATTATTTCAGATATTATGATGCCTAAAAAGGATGGTTTTGAACTGACTCGTGTTATCCGAACTCATCTTAGTACCTCTCATATTCCTCTAATATTACTTACTGCTAAGGCTTCTTTAGAGAGTCGTTTGGAAGGTTTGCGGCGTGGCGCTGATGCTTATTTAACAAAGCCTTTTAGTCCTAAAGAATTGGCCTTACGTATTCAGAAACTAATACAACTACGCAAAGTGCTACAAAAACGATATCAAAATGGTCTGCAAATTCCTGATCAACAGAAAGAATTTGAGCTTGAGGATGCTTTTATTGTTAAACTTAGAACCTATATAGTCGCTAATTTGCATGAAGCAGACCTTGGAGCGGATACCATTACTAAAACTTTTGGTATTAGTCGTACCCAACTCTTTCGTAAAGTCAGAACTTTAACAGGACAATCTCTAGGAGAATTGATCCGCCAAATGCGTTGTGAAATCGCCTTTAAATTGGTAAAAGAAGGAGAGCTTAACCTGTCTGAAATTGCTTATGAAACAGGCTTTTCTTCCTTGAGTCATTTTTCTAAGACTTTTAAGAAGATGTATGGGAAGAGTCCTTCTAAGGTCTGAAAGGCTTGGAAATCATAGTAGTATCCCATGTTATACCACTTCTTCCTCAAAATCAATATCAGGAAAGCCCCAATTTTCATTCTTTCCTTGGTCTAATAATCGGCCATTTAGCAATTCATTGCCTTCCATTCGTAGGCGGGCATACATTTTTTTCATATCGGGATTATCGGTGGAGAAGTCGAAGCGTCTTTCATGATGCTGATGGTAGACGGGATGAGGCAATATCCTTTGCGATAACCCTGCACCGACCAGACTCACGACATGCAAGGAATCGGTATGCGTAGAAATCCAAGTATCTTCTAAGTAGCCGCGTGTTTGTTGCCAATTTTCATTCGACATTAAAGCCATGTCTCCACTAGCACTACAATGATAATCATAGATGTACATGTCTTTTTTGAATAACTTCTCTGGAGAGTGAAACATTCGATTAAATAAGTTGTTTTTTCGATTTTGATATTTCTCCAACCAGTATCTTAATCGTAAAATAAAAAGGCGGGCTTTAATAGACGATGGGCGATGTACTACCGCAGCGCCCCCTTTTACAAAGAATTCAAATACATTTTTCCGAATATTTCCTTCAAAATTTTCGTCTAGGTTGTCTAAATCAAGCTTTACCTTAAGTTCTTTTTTAAAATCTAGCCGATCACTACGATAAAAGGTATCTTTTTTCAGTCGCTTTTCAGCAATAAAAGCAATCAACCCCTCCGAAAATAGCACATCGGCATTACTACAAAGTATAAATTCCCCCTTCGCCCTTCGAATGCCTATGTTTTTTGCAGGAAACTCAAACAAAGGAACCGTTTTTCGGACTTCTGGATTGATAAGTCGTTGGTGGATTTCATGAGGCACCGTAATCAATCGAATGGTAAGATATTCCCGTTTGGGCCAGCTAATCATTTGAGCCAGACTAGCATTGTCTAATATTGGATTATAGTTTACGATAATCAACTCCGTAGGTAATTGATGCTTTTCGATCAGGTAACTCAACCAACTTACAGAAAGCTGTAAACGAGCATTAAAATCACCACCATAATCATCATTTCGCCCACAAATTACAATACTGAGATAGGGTGCTAGTTTTGTCATAGCCACTATTTTATAGCGTGTATTATTTCCTCACAAGATAGGCTTTTACTTGGTAAACCTAAAATAGAGGAAGAAGAATCAAGCTTACTCCGAAAAGTGGAATTCATGGAAAATATGATTTATGCCTTTGGGCATCAACTTCTCCGTTCTAGGTGCAGAAAATGAAATGTGGTTTTGGCGATTTTTTAACCATATAAGGGATTTAAGAAGATGTAAGCATAGCGTGACGTACTAGACACAAAAGACTTATAAGGAGGTCTTCGACCTTTTTAAGACTTATAAGCTACACTTTTTCCTTGGTTCTGGCTTTGCCAGCTTAGGATGTAAGATGTATGAAACCCTCATGGCATAAATCTTTATTAGCTAGCAAACAATTACAAATGTAGTAAAATACGCTACTCCTTTGTGTCTCTGTGTCTTTGTGGCATTTTCTTTCGCCAAAACCTTAGCCATCTTATGTTTTATATGTTTCAAAATCGCCATAACGGCAACTCGTTACTCCTAACTAAACGACATTATATCATAAATCTGACATCAAAAAAAAGGCGTATCCCCTTTCCGAAGAAAAAGAATACACCATAGCATAAAGCTTATCATTAAACCAGAAATCAATTACCTAAAAGACTTATTTTGTGATGACCAATCGTTGAGTCGAAGCTTTTCCTTCCGTTACAAGCGTCACCAAGTAGATACCGCTAACAAAACGCTCTGAAGAAATATCAATGGTCAAAGAAGAACTACCCGCCTCCAAGGAAGTAGACCATAAAGAACGGCCAAGATTATCGTAAATCATTACTTCCGCATCAGTAGCAAGCGATTCCATGCTAAGAGAAACTTGCTGACTTGCAGGATTTGGATAAATGCTAAAGCGGTTAGTAGCCATCTCTTCCTTCTTCTCCAAGGCTGCCGCTTTTGGCGCTACAGCTTCTACTAAAGGCTCTTCTTTTACAAACACACCACAATTTGGCGTTCCGCAAGGCCCTAAGTAATCACCGTGCCCCATGTGCTTAATCAGCTTGTTTTTCTTCACACAACGAGTACTGTAGTTTCCTGTATATTTTGAACGATGGCAAACAAGAACTTTATTTCTTCCACATTTCCAATCATCAATAATATCGTTGAACTTAGGAGGATAAGCACAATCAGGAAGTCCATCACCATCGTTGTCAATAGAATCATCTCCTCTAGGGCAAACATCACAAGCATCGCCGACAGTATCACAATCACTATCCAGTTGGTCAGGGTTTGCGATAGTAGAACAATTATCCACATCACCGCAAATACCATCACCATCAATATCATTGTCAGGATCTAAAGGACAAGAATTCGTACAAGCCAGTGGAGTAGCCACATTGTTGATGACGGTTACATTTGCTGTACAAGAAGCACTCAGACCATTGCCGTTGGTAATCACTAATTCTACAGGATAAGTATTCCCAATATCCGTACAATCAAAAAACTGCTGACCAAAAACAAGCAAGCTGGTATTTCCACAATCATCATAACTTCCATTATCAATTAGATTAGGCGTAAGCGAAGCACTCCCAGAAGCATCCAACTCAATCGTAGCATCTTGGCAAACTGCAACCGGTGGCGTAGCATCTACAACCGTCAAGACCGCAGTACAAGTGTCAGCATCTTGCCCATCATCAGCGATAATCGTTACCAACGTTTGGCCTACAGGAAATGGCCCTTCTGGACTAACCGTTATTGTTAAGCTATCACCATCGGGGTCAAAAGTACCACCATTTAGTACCGTTCCTTGGATATCAATCGCACAGTTTTGATAAGCAGGTAAGGTAATGTCTTGACAAGCAAGGATAGGGGCTTGATTGCAAAGTGTAGTACCATTAAGAATTGATACCGTCGCTTGGCAATCGGTCGAATTTCCGTAGGGATCCGTTAGTGTAAAAAATACCTCAGCAGATAAGTTGCCATTGCTACAGTCAAAAACGGGTTGCCCACCTGTAATTACCGTTGTAAAGCTACCACAATTGTCATAACTACCAGCCGTTATTGCATCTATATCCGCTTGGGTTAGGGTGTAAGTTCCGATAGTGGCTAAGTCAAGGGTAATATCATTACAAACAGCTATTGGAGGTAAATTATCTTCTACCGTTACGACCGTTTGACAAACATCCGTGTTTCCATTTGTATCCGTGATGGTTAAGGTAACCGTATTTCTATAAGCCGTATAAGCATTTCCTTCCGACACTTTATAGCCGTGAATGACGCCATTGTTAGAAGAAACCCAAATATTTTCACCATCAAAAGCCGTGTTATAAACATCTGCATCTGTTTCAATCGAATTCAATACCGCTCCAGTGTTGGCATCAATAGCATGAATAGCATTCCAACGGTTGGTCGCTGTCGTCCCCCAGTTAAAAGCATATCCTCCTAGGTATAGATTGCCATTGGCATAAACTAAACCTCCGTAGCTGTAGAAACGACCTTGTAGCGGAATCGTACGTACGATGTTTCCCGTTGTTTTGGAGAGTACAAGAATAACATCTGCCGCCCAAGAAATCGTGTAAACATGGTGTTCATCCGTTGTAATTCCCGCAGCACGAGCGCCTAAATCATAAGACCAAACCAAGCTATTACCACTGCGTCTCATTATTGTGTTTTCTGTCCAGTTGGCTGTATAGTAGTCTGTTGTACTAGTAGCGTCCATCCACAATTGGACAACTTCTCCTTGGCCAGTATTTAAGTACCCTAGAGAATTTTGAGTGTTGGCATCATAGCGATAAACGAAATCGCCATACCATTGAGGATAGCAGAATTCATCCTCGTTGGGGTTAAAACCACCACCAAATTCATGAGTATCTTGTATTAATGAACCAATTGAAGAAAGTGGAACCGCTGTAGCAGTATTTCCGATATGGCTACAATCGAAATCGCTTCGGTCAATAGCATAATCCTGAATACCACAAGCCGCCATACTCCCACCATCAATTTCACTAGCCGTAATGCTTGCAAGACCATTAGGATCAAGCGCTAAAGTCAATTCACTACAAACAGCAACAGGGGCTAGGCTACCACTCGCATTCACATTAATGGTGAAGCTACACGCTGAAATATTTCCAGAAGCATCAACGGCTTGGAACAGTTCTGTCGTCGAGCCAATAGGGAAAAAAGAGCCAGTACCAAGGCCATTTAGTAAGGATATGGTATTATTTGCTGAGCAGTTATCTATAGCTAAGGGAAGATCATAACTATAAAACACACCACATTCGCCAGGATTGGCAGTAAGTGTGATGTTGGGGCCACATAAAATGACTGGAGGAGTAATGTCATTGGCTGCACCGCAAGGAGCTTGAGCATTTAGGAAGGTAAGAGGTAGTAATGTCAAGTAAAAACTAATCGAAAAAATGAGTGTATAGATTGGCTTCATAATAAAAAATTTATGGTTTAATAAATGAAACTAGGGCATTTTAAAACAAGTTGCGAAAACTATTTCCGCGTTCTATATTCCAATATTCGATCATAACTGGGCTAGCTTTTTGTCATATTGTGGTTGTTTGTGACGTGTTTTTTGTTCGTTTTTTGATTCTTTCGCATTGTTTTTGGGTGTTATGCGTAAGGTCTTGTGTTTTGAAAAACGCAAGAATCTTTTTTTTGAATACCAACTATTTTGTTCTTATTTAGCCGCTAAATTTAATTTTTTGTGAGGTAAAATACCTTTTCCAATACGTTCTAAGATTTATTTTATAGAATTAAATCTAGCCATATCTAAAAGAAAATTAATGCGATAGACTAGGGGTGTTTTGTTGATTATATGAGATTTAAATTGACTCTATATCAAAGGAATAAAAGGATGTGAAAGCAAGGATGAATTGTATTTTTATTTTTGAAAAAAATCATATTTACTTAGTAAATGGAATATAATTTGTGTTTTTATTTATGTATTTTATGTTTAAGAAATGGAGCATAAGTAGAGGAAATGAACACACTGAAATTTTTTTCTTCAAAAAAACGATAAGTTCTATTTTGTGAGTATCAAAAGAGGGGAGATATAGAAGGTTAGTACATAGATGAAGGTCTATCGTAGGCAAAAAGACTATGAGGTCGCCTTGAAATCACTAGGTATTCCCCATAGATTAAATTTAAAAAGACAATTGGTGGAATCGCAGCGCGAGAGCGACCTGTACAAGCCTCAAACATTTGTTAATAAAGGCTTTTGAACGATTAGTATGTCTTTCCTAGTTATTAACCCAACAATAATAGACCTGTCATTTCAAGGATATTCCTTTGAAGGAACAAAGACCTACT
>JAHDHB010000346.1 GCA_020631545.1 Saprospiraceae bacterium
AAATATTATACACCAGAAGAATTAGAAGCCTGTAAAGGGAACAAGGGGAAATCGCCTAGAATGGGCAAGCCAGGCAGAGGTACGTCCAAAATGGGACAAGGACAACAAGGCGGAAAAAGACCTGAGGGCATGTCGCGCCCAGAAGGAAAAAGACCTGAACATGGTGGCCAAGGCCTTCGTAAAATGATTCACTTTGTCCTGTGGGACGGTGAAGAGCGCGACAATGGTTTTGAAAAGGAAGATGGGGATATTTTGAAGGAAGCAAAAAGCAATAATGGTGTTGGATTACAAAACTTCCCTAATCCTACGGCTTCAAATACAACGATTGCCTTCAATCTTCCTACGGATACAAAATTCCTTAGCTTAATGATTACCGACCAGAATGGAAAGGTCGTTCGCCGATATGCTTATGAAGACTATGCCAGCGGGGCACATTCCTTGGATGTCAATTTACGTGGCTTGAGTAGTGGCAATTATTTTTATACACTTAAAGGGGAAAACTTTCAGGAGACGAAGCAGTTGAGTCTTACCCGATAGTCATCTAAGATTTTTATGGTGAAAACCGTAGTTGTATACAGGTTGATAAAGGTCGTTCCAAGTTTTTGGGACGGCCTTCTTTCTTATTCTATTTTTTTCCTTGCTAACCTTTCTCGTGCTGTTGCCAATGCTTCATGAATTTTCTGTTCTAATTTCTTTTTAGGAGGCAATTCAGTCCAATATTCCGCTACGACAATACCATCTTTATGCATTTCCAATAATTCGACTTGCTCAGCACTAGCTTCTGTACAGAGGATTAGACCAATAGGAAATTCCTCGTACTCTTGTCTATCGTATTTATT
Source organism: Saprospiraceae bacterium (assembly GCA_020631545.1). Classification (GTDB taxonomy): domain Bacteria; phylum Bacteroidota; class Bacteroidia; order Chitinophagales; family Saprospiraceae; genus JAHDHB01. The sequence goes on from JAHDHB010000346.1 coordinate 840, forward strand.
TAACCATTTCAGGTACAATTCCATTTGTCCTTTATCGGCTGCTTTAAATTTGCCTATTTTCAGTTCTATAGCAACTAAGCGACGCAACTTACGATGAAAGAAAAGTAAATCCAAATAGAAATCTTCACCATCAATAATCATTCTTTTTTGCCTTTCAACAAATGAGAATCCAACGCCTAGTTCTAATATGAATAATTCTAACTCTTTAAGTATGGCAGATTCTAGGTCTTCTTCTAAATATCCTTCTTTTAGACCTAGAAAATCGAGAAAATAAGGATCTTTGAAGGTATGTAGCAAATCAGAGGAGGTAGTAGAAAGTCGGGTATCTGCAATTTGGCTGCGTTCAAATACCTTTTTAGAAATTTGCTGTCGGGTATATCGAGTACTCCATTTCTCAATTGAAATCTTTTCAGCATAAAAAAGACGAGCTTCATTTGACTTTAATGGCAACAGCTCAACAAAATGTGTCCAGCTTAAGGCTTGAGACAAAGAAAATACAAGTTCATAATTAGGAAAAGAATCTGCGAACTGCATCATTCGCCTCAAATTTCTTGCTTCAAAACTCTTTCCATATCTTTCTACCAATTGTGTCGTCAGTGACGACACAATTCGTCTACCATATGTAGCTCGCTCATTATGAAGCACATTTTCGTTAATTCGTTTTCCAACCTGCCAATAGACCATCGTCATTGTACTATTAACTTGAATTGCTAGATTGCGTTTTCCTTCTTCAATGAGTTGCTTAATGTCTGTCAGTAATTGATTGCCTACAATGTTATTTTCCATTTCGCTTTTTTATTTGTTTATGAAAGAAATTGTTTGCAAAGATAAGCAAATACCATTTATAACAAACAGCATTTCATACTATAAAGAGTTTTACAGCTATTTTCGTTACCATCTCATTTCGGGTATTGCTAGCGCTCCCCAAAACAAAAAAGACTGCCCAAATTGCCTTGAGCGAGTCTTTTATATACAAAAGTCAGATTTAGTCAAAAAAATCGAGTGTTTGGAGTAAACAGTCGCCACAACGTATCCACCCCAATTACACTCAATAGAAGGTTCTCCTTATAAAAAGGCGAACACTATAAATATGCGAAAGTCAGATTTTTTCTATTTTCAAACGCTAGAAATTCACACGCACTCACACTCACACTCACACTCACACTCACACTCACACTCAACATACTCACACGCTAGAACGGAACATCATCAAAATCATCGTCATTCATTCTAGAAGACAGCTTAATGATATTTTGATTCGGAGCTGCGGGAGTCGGATTATCCGAGAAGTCTTTGAAGTCTGGATCTTCCAAGTCCGAGAATTTGGCCAATTCGCCTGTAAATCGAAGTTTGACCGTACCCAAGGCACCGTTTCTGTGCTTAGCGATGATGAATTCACCAATACCTTTTAGCGAATTACCTTCCTCATCTTCAAGTATTTGGTAGTATTCAGGTCGGTAGATGAAGGTAACCATATCCGCATCCTGCTCAATCGCTCCAGATTCACGAAGGTCGGAAAGTAACGGCCGTTTGCTCCCCCCCCTTGTTTCCACGGCACGACTTAGCTGAGAAAGTGCGATGACGGGAACGTTTAGCTCCTTGGCCAGTCCTTTCAAAGCACGAGAGATGGCACTAATTTCTTGTTCACGATTCCCCGATTTGTTGTCAACGCCAGCAGTCATCAATTGCAAATAATCAATCATGATCATTTGAATATCGTGCTGCATTTTCAAACGACGACACTTTGCTCGGAGTTCGAATATATTGATACCTGGTGTATCATCAATAAAGATTGGCGTTTCGCTCATTTTCTCTACTGCTGCATTAAGCTGCTGCCATTCCCAATCTTCTAGATTTCCTTTCTTTAGTTTTTCACCCGTAATTTCCGTTTCCAAGGAAATCAAACGTTTTACTAGCTGAACATTGGACATCTCCAGCGAGAAGAACGCAACGGGTTTACCAAAATCAGCGGCATTTTTAGCCAGTGCTAAGGTCATTGCCGTCTTACCCATACCCGGTCTTGCCGCCACAATCACCAAATCAGAAGGTTGCCATCCAGAAGTAATTCGATCCAAATCAATAAAACCAGTGGGTACTCCTGTCAAGCCTTCTGCTTGCCCCGAAGCATCTTCCACCTCCTTAATCGCTTGTCCAAGGATAGAGCCCATGCTTGAATAACTACGGCTCAAGTTCTTCTCTGTGATGCCAAATAAACCTTGCTCCGCCTTATCTAGCAATTCAAAAACATCACTAGTTTCTTCATAAGCATCTTTAATAACATCAGTAGAAACGCGGATCAATTCGCGTTGAATATGTTTTTGCGCAACGATACGTGCGTGGTATTCTAAGTTAGCAGAGGATGCGACACGATTCGTTAGCTCTACCAAGTAGTAGGGTCCTCCTACTTGTTCTAAGTCTCCTGATTTCTTAAGCTCTTCCGTTACGGTCAATAAATCAATGGGTAATGTTTTTTCAAACAAACGCACCATTGCTTTGTATATCAATTGATGGGAATTCTGATAAAAACTTTCAGAAGTTAAGGTTTCAATCACTACAGGCAGTGCATCCTTATCAAGCATAATGGCTCCTAGTACCGTCTCCTCCAACGCTTTAGCTTGTGGCGGAACTTTCCCAAAAACAGCAGGGTTAAAACCTGCGTCCTTATTCCCACCTCGTTGCCTAAAATTTACATGCCTTTTTATATGTTCAGAGTCTCTCATTTCCTAGCCGGATATTAAGGGTTATTACATAGAGATTTAAGGAGAATAATGAGCCAAATAGGCATTATTCTCTAGCCACAAAAAACAGTTGCTGCTTGATTTAGTGCAATGGTTAAGGTACACGAAATACAAGCCCACGTCGTTTTTGCGTAGGTAAACTATGTCTGAATACAAATTCCAGTTTGGCTTAAAACGATGGTAGGAAATCGCAGGCCAAGACAAAGAATTGGTAGTCCAGTTCTAATGTTTTAGAATGTGTGGTTGTTGGGCTGTGGTTAGGGCAGAAATCTAAATTGCTCGTATCAGAATTAAAATTAAGCACAAGATCTCAGTGTAATATCCGTCAGCTAGTTTGGGTGGTTGTTTGGGTGGGTTGGTTAAGTAGTTGCTGACTGTGTGTAAATAATTACAATGCAAAACTACTGCAAAAAGATGAATTTCCAAGTACTTGATTTTGTTTCAATGTTGGAATTTCTGTTGGTGATTGTTGAAAAATTGTTAGTAAAAAAACGACCACCAATTTCTAGCCAAATCATACCCAAGTAATACACATTTAAAAATACAAAAAACGACAAAAAACGATCAAGGCAGTCCATAAAACTAGGGAACTGTTTCCCGAAATGGCTTTATTATTTTTTAAAAAACAAAATATGTAAGCAGCAAAATCATTTCCAAAGTAGAAAATCTACTTTTTTCCTCCTTGAGTTTTTTTGCTGTTAGAACATTTTTTCGAAATGCTCATATTTATTTTTTAAAAAATTGTTTTCAACCTTTTATGCAACCATTTTTTTTCAAGTTACGAACTTTTTTGTTTCCATGCGAGTAGAAGTTTTTTTATTTTCAAATAACTATTCTAGTTCCAATCTTTTGTAAAAAACTTCAACAAATCTTTTTGTTTTCGAGCTTGTACCAAATAGGCTGAAACCCTTGTCAATATTGAATCGAAGCCGGCTTAATTTCACTTTATTCTCAATATATAATTTCCATAAACTTTTTTTTAGCCTTAATAAAAGTAGAAATTAGCCGATAAAAAAAGAGCGAATAACGAAAGAAAATGAAAAACTCTTCTGCAAAGTTCAGCGTTTTTGATCGGAAGTAAAGATTTTTCTCGTTTGGGGACTCTTTTTCCTTCTAAAAAACTAAGGCGTTTTCTTCGCTTCGCGTGAAAAGACACGTTGACAAAGGACAAAAGACATAGGACAATCCCCGAAAATTATAGCTATCGGGATTTCAACTTAAAATATAGCCCTGGGTAAAGAAGCAAACGCAATTATTCTTCCAGCAAAGGTTCTTTTTCCACAATCAATAACCGACGGACATCCCAAGGGCCTTTAGGACGTAGGCTAGATTTCCAATCAAACCCATTCAGTCGGAGAGTATTGTGGTTTATTTGCCCCATGGGCGTCACCGTGGCCTTGGGTTTGCCATAAAATTTGATGGTTTCGACTTCATTGCTTCCAAAATACACCAGCATAAAGCCACAATTTACCTGATTGACACCTATATAAGCATCTTCTTCGTCCAAGACATAATAAATGACTTCACCATTACCTTTCACGTCCATTTCTCGAATTTCACTGTCTCTAAAACGAGCGAAAACATTTTTGCCTTTGATTTGATTAAAATACTGTTCATCAGGCGTGTTGATAATCAAAGCATTCCCTAGTAAGTCAATCCCATCAATGACATCATTTTTTAACCTCATCTTAATGGTGTCTGCTACGAATTGCGTCGTATCTGACCAGAGCACTGGATTGTCGTTAAAGTGAAAGGTAGAATCTCTTTCGTTATAGTCTAAGGATTCACATACTGCTTGAAGATCACTTTTATAGAGCAAAACATTCTTTCGCCCCTTAAATGACTGCCCCTCCTCATCTTCAAAGGTAACGAGGGTATCTGCTGAAAGGTAGAGGGAGTCCTCTCCTACTAAGGTGGTGAGAAATGGCCGTCCAGTGGCTAAAATATAGGAAGTGCTATCCTCATACTCTGCACGCCCACAGACAATAGAAAGATCACGAAGAGTATCTACGATAAAAACATTGCCTACGACAGTAGCCAAGCCGCTATCTTTATCATATTTAAGGCTATCAGAGAAGACGGTTCTTCCTACATCCTGTACCCATACATTACCTACAGCCCACCCATTATCGGTTTCTGAGTTATACTCTAGCGTATCGGCAAAAATAATACGGCCTTGATCGATGACTTGGACATTATCCGTAAAAACCGAATTCCCTGTGGCTTCATTATAATAAGCATTATCGGAAAAAATGGATTGATTATCACGAACAACCGTTGTGCGTCCTAGGAGATCGACTTTCTCTAAATTCCCGTCGTAAACGATCTTATCCGCATCTGCCCGCTGACTGTCTTGTTCAATCCAAGCATTTTTCATAAACTCCGCGTAATTCTTCTCGGTATCATAATACCCTTCTTCGCAATAAATTTTATTTCCGTCTACATTAAGGTGTGTAGGCCCTTGGAAGTAAGCAATTTTACTCTCCGTATTGTAACGCAAGGTATCCGCCACCAAGGTAAAGTTACTATCAACTAAATGTACATTTTCCTCAAAATAAGCTTCTTTGGTTTTGGTGTAATAGTATCCATGTTTACTTTTCAACTCTGCCCGGTCATTGGAGAGTACGGCTCCTGTGGTATAATGAGCGACTTTCGAATTCAAATCATAATCTAAACGATTAGTTACTAGCTTATTGGGATGGTCATGAAGAATAACATTTCCTAGTAGATTTGCTTTTCGACTTCCACCATTATAATCTGCTCTATCTGCATAAATGGTGGCCGAATCTTGTTCAATCACAACATTGCCTCTGGCGATAACTTTATTTTCTCGCATAGTAGCTTTGTCGCAAAAGAGGAGTACGTCATCTTGTTCTAAAATAACATTCCCATGTAATCCTTTTTTAGATACGCCATTAACGGCTTCAAACTCCAACTCATCTGATTGAATAATATGGATGGTTTTCCCAGGTACACTATCTTGACGGGGAGATTGTCCCGGCAACACAAGGGGCAGTATGGACAAAAACCATAGCAATACTCCTATTTTCATTCTATACTCCAATTTATCCATGAATGCTTATAGCGACAGTGCTGTGAGTTAATTTTTTTGGTACAAAAGGCACAAAGTTTTGGACGGAAAATCTTCGATTTAGTCCGCTATTCTTATTATTGATAGGAAGGAAGTTATATGAATTCTCCTTCCCTTCCTTAAAAGGCTACTTTAGTTCTACAAATGTACAACATGCTAGGCGTATAAACCAGTTTTTTATTTGCCCAAATCTTAATTTTCCTATTAACTTTCTGTTAAAGTTGAATCACCTTATGAATCGTAGGTAACGTACAGTTGGAATTATTCGACAGATAAAGGGCTATTGCGGCTGCGCCATTAGCTATGGTTTTAGCGTAAAAAAATGCCACAAAGACACAGAGCCGCAATTAAGAATGACGAATTAAGAATGGCCGTCAAAACGCGAATAACGATACATGGCGCAATTCGTTACAATTTAGCGATTTTCATTTGTTTGTTTTTTTTAGCAAAGTTTTAGAGCTTTGTAAAACAAAGGAGTAGCGTATTTTACGACATTTATAATATTGACTTTTCTTACGTTGAAAAACGGTCAAAAAAACACTACAACTAGCTGTTATTCAAAGCTTCTACTTGCAGTTTCGTGTTAAAAAAACAACAAAATGGAATCATGTAGTACAGGATAGCGAAGCCATAGTAACTATCATTATGACGACATCTCATTGCGTTGATTTTCAACAACATAGCGCACGGTAGAAACATAGTTTTTGACGACATTGGTGCAGAAGGGCACATAAGTTATATTATGAGGTCTTACGACCTTTTTCACATAGGCTCTCAC
>JAHDHB010000347.1 GCA_020631545.1 Saprospiraceae bacterium
AACCGTAGGCTTGTTGCTTGAGAATAGTGATTTGATCCAGTTCTTTTTGCCGATTCAATTCGTTGATCTGTTCTTGGTTTTTCAAGTTTTCATATCGAGCATTTGCAAAGGCATAATAGCGTAGTTTATCCTTTTCTAGTTTATCATATTCCAAGATGTTCAATCGCTTTAGAACAGCCAGAGCATTTTTGTTATCCCCCAGTCTTTCATAATATTGGAGTTGTACTTTAAGCATTTGCGATTCAAATTCTTTGTTTTCTGAGGTCTTTACCTCTGAAAATAACCGTTCGACTTCCTTGTAATTTTTAGTTTCTAAATTATACTTTGCTTTCAACAAAAAGAAGTCGTTTTCCATTTCTGCCTGTACAAAATGGCTAGTAGTATCTAAGAAAAACCTAGCTTTTTCCATTTTCTTATTGAGAATATAGAACTTTGTCGCTTCGGCATAGGCTACAAAAAGCAGGCTTTTAATATCTCCATAATCTTCTTCCTTGATGGTTTTAACTTCATTTATAGACATTAAATGATACTCTTCTGCAATGTCTGGTTTTCCTTTTTGGTTATACAAATCCCCCAGTCGGTAATAATCAATGGTCAGATTATACGATCTTTTAGGTGGTTCTAGTTTTTTGGAATAGGGAATCGCTTCAAGGTTGTACTTGATAGCATTATCCAAATCCCCCATCATATTATACACCTCACTTATGTTGCCCAAAGGATAAGTTTCACTATTGTTACCAAGTTGCTTTCTTAACTTATAAGATTCAAAATAATACATCAAGGCGTTAGGGTAATCACATAGATTAACATAGATATTCCCTAAAAGATTGGTTGTCGCTGCTAGGCGTTTGGGGTTGTCTTTGGCCAACTTATAGGTCTCTCGAACATACTGAACAGCAAGGGATAAGGAGTCTAATTGACGATAAGCCCGTCCTAGTCTATAGCTAAAGGAGCTTGCATGATACAAATCATCAGCTTTCTTGGAAGCTTTGTACCCTTTATGCAAGAAGGGTAATTGCTCCTTAGGCGTTAAAGGCTTAATGAGGGGGAGTTTAGCTTTGTATGCTTTAATTTGCTCTTTACTTTGTAAGGGTAAATCCAGCAAATAGGAGATGCTATCAGGCAATTCCGCCTGACTGTAAGAGGCTGCGGGAATAGACAGGCAGCACAATAATAGTAGTGTAAAGATTTTATACATCGGGTAGTTTGGATGGAGATCAACGAAAAACACAATTAACATCATCACCTAATGTTTTAAGTGTAATTTATCAAATAATACGGTCTCAAAACAAGGGTGTTCAGCTACCACTAAAAGAGCCAATTCCATAAAATGCTAGCCTTCGAATCGGTTTAACTTTTGCCCTCTAAATTGTTCATATAAACAATTTACACAACAAGGTTTTCTCCAATTCTAAACCAAAATAATCCATAGAACAAACAGAAACTAAGGACTATAATTCTACAAAATCAACAGGTAATATTCGGCACTGATTTAGGGCCATTTCTAAAGCTTAGCTGTTAGATTTAGAACCCCTAGTACCTCCTTATACGAATGTTGAATAAAATTGTTTCACAAAAAAAACCTCTTTCTAACATAAATATTTATCAGACAATTTTTTTAGGCATGAGTCTCTTTTTCTTTGGCTTATTTTTTACGATTCCTTACGGTAAAAGTTCTATCTTCGTACTTGATTTTCAGACAGGATTGTTTCACCTTAAAGTCTTCTAACCTGTGGGCACTAAAAACAAACTTTTCAAGTTTAGTCAATTGGCTACTTTCCCTAATACTTATCAAAATTATCGTATTGAAGAACCTTTAATGACGGATTTTAAAGGTGAAATGGTAGACATTAAAGGAAAATGGCTAACCCATCATTTCAAAAATGAAAATCCTATTACGCTTGAACTGGCTTGTGGAGGAGGAGAGTATACGCTCGAATTGGCTAGAAAATATCCTAATCGAAATTTTATTGGTATTGATATCAAAGGAAACAGGCTTTGGAAGGGGGCTAGGGTAGCCCTAGCAGAAAACCTTGATAATGCTGCTTTTGCGCGTATGCGTATTGAAAAAATCACTAATTTTTTTGGTAAAAATGAAGTTGATCAAATTTGGATCACTTTTGCCGATCCTTTTCTCAAAAAACCCAATCGACGGCTTACCGCACCTGTTTTTTTAGATCGATACAAGGAGTTTTTGGTAGAGGGAGGAACGATAAATCTAAAAACGGATTCTCCTGAATTGTATGAGTTTACGATGGAGGTTTTGCAAGAAGGAAATTACCCTATCGAATATTATGACGATGACATCTACTCCAAACCCTTGCCTATCCAAGAACTAGAGTTCAAAACTTACTACGAGCGAAAACATCTTGAAGCAAAGAAAACGATAAAATATGTTCGCTTTCGCTTACGAAAGTAATATCGGGTTTCTACAAAAAAAGGCAGCAGAGCGGTGAAAACCCTACTACCTTATATTGATACAAAAATTAAACCTACTTCTTATTTAATTTTAAAGCTTCAAGAACTTATAGGCTTCCATCTTTCTCTGATCTCTAATTTGGATAAAGTACGCTCCAGCAGGAAGTTCTCCCATTTCTAACCAAATAGTATTCGATTCTTGTTCAACAATATGCTGTTTCACCTTGATACCGTTGCTGTTATAAACCGTAAACTCCGTATTCGCTTCCATCAATTCTGGTGATTGTATTCCAAGTGTATTCTCCACAGGATTCGACAATAGTGTAATTGCTGAATTTCGAGAAGATCGAATCAAAATAAGGTCACTATAGGCAAAACTTTCATCTTCATTGACCAACTTCAGTCGGTAATAATTATCACCAAATAGGGGCGTCTCATCATAAAATCCGTAGGCTTCATTTGTATCCATAGAGCCTTTTCCTCGCACATCCCCAATCATTCGAAAATCAATCCCGTTTGTACTACGCTCAATTTCAAAACGGTCAAAATCAATCTCCCCTGCGGTACTCCAAGTTAACTCATGCATGGTCCCTAACGTTCTTCCTTCAAAAGATAACAACTCCAAAGGTAATGCACCATCCACAGCGCCAGAAACACCTACTTCCGAGAAATGACTCAAGGAAAACTCTAAGTAAAAACCTTCCATCCCATTATAGGCAACGGCAACAGATGGCATAAAAAAGTCTAATACTCGGCCCAATTCAGCATTGTTCGACAAATTACAGTCTTCATTTTGTCCTGCATAATGCGTGATATTCAAGTCATTAAAAGTCTCTGAACTTCCTTTAGCCATATTATAAGCCAAGAGTTCTTCATTTTTAATGTAAATTCGAACAGTCACCGAACCATTACTAAAGGCTGTAGCAATACCACTTGTATAATTTGAAGATTCAAAATTGAAATATCGTGGAATGAAATATCGCCCACCAAAATCCTGAAGAACAGCCCCCAAATCATCCGCTTGAACTGTTACGGTTCCCAAGTCATTGCCGTTAGGATTAATAGAAGCAACAATATTTCCAGAACCATCTGTAAAATCAACCCAAGTAGAACCCGCAACACTTGCTACTAAATAATCCGTACATCCACTAGCCCCACTCATAATAGGTGCTGGATAAATCGTCACCATTACATCAAAAGAGCCTGGACAAGTTCCTACTGTCGTATAAGTAACCGTATAAGTGTCTGGAGAGGAAAGATCTAAGTCAATTAATCCCGAGCTTGGATCTATAGATAATCCCCCAGGAGTACTTGAAAATATCCCACCACTAACACCTGTTATCGTTGGCAAAGGATCAACACCATTTGTATTATATGTAGGAGATGAATAACTAAACATGGCATCATCCACTGGATCAATAGCCACCGAAGTACTAGAAACGTTTGGACAAGAACCTGCCGTGGTATAAGTCACCATATAAGTCATCCCCGACATAGAAGCGCTCAAGTCAATCAAACCCGAACCCGAATCTAAGATAAGTCCAGAAGGTGTACTAGAAAATGTACCTCCAGATAGCCCCGTAATGGTAGGCATAGGATCAGAAGCATTTGTACAATAAGCACTAGCAGCATAGCTAAAGGAAGCATCATCCAAATTAACCGTCAAAAGAGCGCCTGTAGAGGTAGCGTTCGGCAATAAGGAACCCGAAACGACACACCGATAAAGATTGCCATCCATCGCTAGGGTAGGGGTGACCGTAAGCATCGCCGTACCATTGCCCGAATATGCACCACCGTTAGAAATTGGAGAATAGTTCGAGCCACCATCCGTACTTTCTTCCCAAGCATAACCCGTTGCATCCGTTGCTGATACGGAGAAAGTAGTCGCTACACTTTCACAAGTAGTTTGAGGACTAGGATTTGCGGTAATAGAAGGAGCAGCACCCGTTAAATCTCCAAGTATTTGTATATCATCAATTGCCATTTCTTCTTGAATACCACTAAATGAACGAACACGTACTTGAATGCTTGATCCTGTAACACCTAAGGGATAAGAAAAATATTGCATAGTGGAGGTGAGCAAAGTTTCGCCTTGACCTATAGTCGTTCCATCTTGATTATCATCATGCCGGAAGTATCCAGAAGTAGATGCATCCCCACGACATTCGCCTATTTTTACCCATCCACCGTTATCTAAATTGTACTCTACAATAAGATAATCAACAGCATCGTAAAAACAGCAGGTTTTAGGTGCGGCAATTCCTAGACTGACATTCAAATTTGAATATCCAGCAACACTTACAGGATCTAAAGTAATCGTAATTTCACCAACATATCCGTCGGGATCTTCCCATAAAAGGTGATTACTACCTTCATAGTTAGAAATACCTGGCCAGAAAGGTGGGGAGTTCGTAGGAAGCGTACTCCCATCTCCTCTTAAAAAAAAATCAGATCCTGTATTAAACACTTGAAAAGGCACACTAGTAGAATAACCTACATAATCAGGTCCTTCAAATCCTTCTTGGTGAATCGTACTCTGAGCAGAACTCCCGTAGGAAAGAAAAAATAAAAAGCAAAAAACAGGTAAAATTTTACGCATAATAAGCTAGGGTTTTAATTTTTGTATCAAAAAATAGATGAATGAACCATTCACCTTACTCCTCCAAAATCTGAAGAAACATCACCCTACAAATATCCAACTTATCACATGTTTTAGGTAGCGTAAAAATACCCTTTTACTAAAACAGGTATTTTTACGGGGTAGAAGAAAGTACAGAATCATTTCCCCTAAAACCAAAAGGCCAAACCCGATTTCGGATTTGGCCTTTTGTATAAAAATAGCATTATTTTACTTCGGCAATAAAATAAACTCTAGACGTCGATTAATACCTTTGTTTGCAGGCGTATCATTCGCAACCAAAGGCTCTGTTTCTCCTAAACCTTCTGTACTAATTCTAGTCCTATCAATACCTTGACGAGTTAGGTGCTTGAAAACAGCATAAGCACGTCGTTCCGACAAGCGTTTATTGTAATCCGCATCACCATCAGCATCCGTATGGGCACGAATGAGAATATTCGTACTGGCACAGTTCTGCAATAAGGTGACGATTTTATCCAATTCACCTTTCGATCCTAGTTTGATTTTCGCTTTATCCGAATCAAAATCAATTGCTTGCCCTATATCATCCAAGGTTGCTTTCGAAACATTACAAGGATCATCACTTGAAATGGTTGTCGCAGGTACAGGAGAAGACGTTACCGTCGAAGGAGAAGTGGTTGTTGAAGGAGCAACGACAATACGAGTTCCTTCTGGAGCTTCTGGGTCAATTCCACGCTCTAAATTCCGCATTCCTTTTTCATCATAAGGACAGCCCGCATAACGCAATTCACCAAAAATCTCTGGACAAGCATCCTGCTCATCTTCTATTCCGTCAGCATCCTTATCCGGACATCCTCCAGCAGTGAATACACCAGGTGTATCCGGACATTTGTCTTTATCATTGGAAATAAGGTCACCATCTTTATCAGAAAAGCTATCTGGGCATCCCTTATTAGACAATGAACCAAAGTCGGAAGGACATTTATCCTCTGGATCCGCAATGCCATCCATATCAGAATCCAGACATCCCATAAGATTGCTAAATCCTTTTACAGTAGGACAACGATCTTCCAAATCCAATACTCCATCCCGATCTAAGTCAGGGCACCCCGTTGTACTACCCTCAGCACGAAGACGTGGACAACGATCCAAATAATCAGGAATGCCATCTCGATCTTCATCACCTAATTCTGGCGAAAGCTTCTTAACCTTCTTGCCATTAAAATTAATGATAATCCCTAGAGAATGATGCAAATAGTTATTCGAGCCTAGGTTAAATCCAGACTGCAAAGAGGCATAAGCATTTTCTGTCACTCTAAAATTAACTCCTAAATCTAGAGGCACATAAAAGCCCAGTTTCGAGTTTTTCTGCTTATTCACTCCGACCCCTAACTTAGCGAAAGGAGCTAAAAAGAAATCTTCTTTAAGAATATAACCATTATTTAGCTTATACTTAATAAAAGGATTTACATCAAAGAAAAAATCTCTATCCAAAAGGGTAGAGTCTACCAAGGTCGTGCTTTGGGGATGACGCACTCTTGCTAAAGAACTTTCTAGTCCAAAATCAAACGAAGGATTAAAATATCGATTTACAGAAAATTGGACGCCAGGTTCATATTCTTTTACATTAAAAACCCCATCCTTTAAAGCAAAAAAGCTTAAACTACTAGGATGTAAACCCAATCCCCAACGAAGATCTTTGTTTTGGCCATCTGCTTGTAAGCCAATCAAGAGGCCCAAAAGAACCAAAAACACAGAGTATTTCTTCATAATTCTAATACTTTTGCCCCAAAGATAAAAAAATAAACGTTTATAAATCTCGTTAAACGCCTAAATATAATACGGATATGTAATAGCGTGGGGAAACGGAGAGGAGGAACCTAAGATAAATGTTGATGTTTATCTTTTAGCCATAAGCAATTCACCAATCATTAATCCATAACGTTTCTAGTATCAAGGACGAAAATCTACAATATTAGAAAATCCTTGTAAAACCATATTTTACAAGGATTTGAATTGTTCTAGATACTGATTATGAAGCATACTTAGCATATAACTTCTCCCAAATTTCTGGATATTTGACTAGGTTCTTAATGTACTGTTTGCTCTTCATTCGCTTGATATGCTGCTCTACTTTTTGAGCATGACCTCTATCTTTGAAAAGAAAAGAGCTAAACAAAGTCCAAGGTTTGCCTTTCTTTGACCACTTTGATTCATAATAATCTGTGTTATGACGGTCAAGACGGGTTTGAACATCGTGTGTCTCGCCTATATAAAACTTATCTAACTTCTCTGAATGAAGAATATAAACGTAATGCATAACCCCTTTAAATTAAAAAATCCTTGTAGAATAGTTATTCTACAAGGATCTCTTTTGCGCCCCCACAAGGACTTGAACCTTGGACCTACGGATTAACAGTCCGCCGC
>JAHDHB010000348.1 GCA_020631545.1 Saprospiraceae bacterium
AAAAAATTTCCTTATTTTTGAAATATGAAAAAACTAGCATTTTTTGTCGTTTTCCTAGTCGGTTTATGGTCTTGTAATTTCTCTCCTAGGAGTCAGCAGGATCAAGCGATGGGAGGAATCATTGAAGCGTTTGAATCCTTGAATGATAAGGGCGATAAGTATAAAAAGCAATGGACGGAACTGGATTCGGATTCCTTAGCGCATAACCTCGCCACTTACCAATCTTTGCTAGAAAAACTTGACCAACTCCCTGTCCAGCAATTATCTGAAGCCAACCAAATCAATCGTGACTTGCTGGTGCATGTTCTAGAAGATAGGGTATTTCACTTAACCTTTAAGAGCCATTTATTTCCTTTGAATGCTGAGGGGGGCTTCTTGACCGATATCATCTATGATGCGCAATCTATTCGCCTTGAGGACGAGGAAGATTATGAAAATTATTTAACCAAATTAAAGGCTTTTCCTAGTTATATTGAACAGCGGATAGCCCAAATGAAGGAAGGGCAAGCAGCAGGAAAAAGTTCGCCTAAGTTAATTGTAAAAAACTGCTTGCAAATAGCGGATGACTTCCTTGCCATATCGCCTAGTAATTCCTTCTTTATCAAACCTGTAGAAGAAGACTCTACTAAGAAACTAGAAGTCACCAAATTAGTAGAATTAGAGATCGTCCCTGCCTATAAGAACCTGAAAAATTACTTGGAAAAAGAGTATTTAGTAAAAGCGCCTGAAGCTGTTGGCATTTCAGCAATTACAGAAGGGAAAGCGTTTTATGAACAACGCGTTAAATATTATACCACTTTCGATATTTCTCCTAAGGAAGTTTTTGATGTTGGACAAGGAGAGGTGGAGCGGATAAAAGGAGAAATGCAAGCGATTATTGATGACTTGGGTTTTAAAGGTTCTTTTGCTGATTTCTTAGCTTTTTTACGCACCGATCCACAGTTTTATCCTAAAACAAAAGAAGAGTTGATGTATAAAGCGGCTTGGATCACGAAGGAAATGGAGGGTAAATTGCCTGATTATTTTGGTAAATTTCCTCGAATGCCTTTGGCGGTAAATCCTGTGCCTGAGGTCATTGCTCCTAATTATACGACAGGACGTTATTCTCCTGGTTCATACGACAATCACAAGCCGGGAGAGTATTGGGTGAATACGTACAATCTTCCTAGTCGTCCATTTTATGTTTTGCCGGCCTTGTCCTTGCATGAAGGTGTCCCCGGCCATCATCTACAAATTATGCTTGCTGCGGAGATTGAAGATGTCCCAAAATTCCGTAAAAACACCTACCTTTCTGCTTATGGAGAAGGCTGGGGCTTGTATGCGGAATTCCTTGGCCAAGAAGCTGATATGTACAAAACGCCTTACGAAAAATTTGGTCGTTTGACCTATGAAATGTGGCGCGCTTGTCGCCTTGTCGTTGATCCTGGTATGCATTATATGGGCTGGACTCGGCAAGAGGCTTTTGACTTTATGGCTTCGAATACAGCGCTTTCTTTACATGAGGTGAATACTGAAATCAATCGTTATATCGGCTGGCCCGGGCAAGCGGTTTCCTACAAAATGGGAGAACTAAAAATCCGAGAATTACGCCAAAAGGCGGAAAAAGAACTCGGCGACAAGTTCAATATCCGCGATTTTCATGATAAGGTGCTTGAGAATGGTTCTATTCCCTTGAATACCTTGGAGCGGGTGATTGATGGGTTTATTGAGGAGGTTAAGGCTTTGGAAAATTGATTTTGGCGAAAAATAGCCACAAAAAACTCAAAACGGCAGAGCCATTAGTCATCCACGATAGTTGATGGTTTCGTCAGGTTAAGATTTTTCAAAAAAAATGTCCTTTCAAGGAACTTTTCTCAAAAAACAACGGTTATGCTAGTGTTGTCTCCAGTCCAGAATATGGCTCTGACGCTACAACGGTTGTAAATCAATGTCAAATGCTCTGTGTAAGGCATCGTGCTTCTTCCTTAATAAGCCGAATAAATGCTTTACCCAAAATAATTCGATGAGAATATAATACCTTTCTTACATACTGCTATATATTCCTGATTAGCAGTCTTTTTCCTCGCTAATACCTAGCGAACCTTTTTTCTATTTTTTTATTCGAAAAGATTCCTCTGCCAGTAGAAAGTGGTGAATGGTTGGTAAACTTGTACAATACTTGTTATTAGTTCCGAACTAAGGTGCTTGTTTTTTGATACTGTTCTCTCCATTTAATTCTTCAGCAGTACTTACCCCCAGCAATTCTCGGTTTGACATAAAAAACATGTTTTTAGTAACTTAGGCGTGCTCTCTTGCCTATTTTGGCAAAACTTGGTGGCTTATTTTACGAACCAAGAGGTTGAAACCCCTTGCTATAGAGCCTCGAAGGCTACCGCCTTCTCTTGCGCACACCCGATAGCTTCCTATTGCTTTTGTCAAACCGAGAATTGCTGCCTAGAGGTAATGCTTGGGAATCCTTTTCCTAAAAATTGATTTATGGCTCTTCAAGTTGAGGTGTTATTGCACATGAATGATTTGAGTTTTAGCGCTCATCCTAAGCGTTTTCTATTTCAAAATATCCATCTTACGATTTTCAAAAACGATAAAATCGGGCTAATTGGTGATAATGGTTGTGGTAAAAGTACCTTGCTCAAATTGCTCGCTAAAAAAAATACAGCTACGTATGATCCAAGCAAAATTTATTACATTCCCCAAATAGAATTAGCTCATTATCAAAGTGATGAACTACTTTTCACTTTTTTAGAAAAACAATATTCCGAGTGGTGGGAAATCCTAGAAAAATTGGAGCAATGTTTTGATATGTCCCTAGCGCCCGACTTGCCTTTAAAAGCGTTGAGCGGTGGACAATGGGTACAACTTTACATCGCAATGGGATTAGTCTTCAAACCCACTATTTGGCTATTGGATGAACCCACAAACCACTTAGACCTTGACGCCAAACACCAATTAATCAAACTTTTACAAACAGCCATCACTAATTTTGTACTGGTTTCTCACGATGCCCACTTCTTGAATCTAGTAACTCATAAAATCTGGGCTTTCGAATCCAGCAAAATAAGTTGTTATTCAGGAAACTACAAGGAATATCAAACACAAAAAGCTGCGCAACTACAGGCACAAAAAAGGCAGTATGAAGCCGCAAGTAAAGAACATAAAAAGGCCATGAGCTTCAAAGTCTAGGAAAGATTTGAAGCAATTGGGACAGAAAAGAGGGGCAGATAAGAATACAAAAAATTATTTCAAGGATAAGCTTCAAGGTTCTGCTTCCAAAAATAAGTCCATCCATACAAAGAAAATACAAGAAGCAGCACATAAAATGGCCGCTTACAAAACGAAGCAATCTCCTACGATTTTTTGGGCTCCTATGGCGGAAAACCATCACAAGAAAAGACTTTTAATCCAAGTAGAGGCAGGAAAACTAGTATTACCAAACGAAAAACAGCTTGTAGATAACATTGATTTTCAAATCTATTTTGGAGATAGAATTGCTTTATCCGGCAAAAATGGTTGTGGAAAAACATCACTTATCAAATGCCTGCAAAACAATACTGCACCAACAACAATAAGACTTGAAGGCAAGCTATATCAAGCTGATAATCTTAGCATTGCCTTTATTGATCAATTGTATAACTTGGTCGATGAAGAATTGAGTCTAGTAGAGAATATCGAAGCGGCCAACCCTGATTTGGAATATGAACAAGTCAGGCGTCAACTTGGACGTTTTTTGTTCCGCGAGCATGAAGAAATTCATAAGCTCGCCAAGTATTTGAGTGGAGGTGAACTAGCTCGGCTGTCTTTGGCGATGGCTACGGCTTGTAAACTGGATTTACTGGTGCTGGACGAGCCTACCAATAACCTAGATCTAGCTACAAAAAATACTATTGCACAAGCGCTTGCACAATTTCCAGCTACTATCCTAGTCATTTCACATGATGTTGATTTTTTGCAACAGATAGGCGTCGAAAAGTCTTTTTGTATTCGTGCTAAAAACTTTGAATCTGCTTTTCTTTCTTGATTTTAGGAGCACATGGCGGCAGAGCTGCAATTAAAGGCGCTTCAATCTTCGCAAGCGAAAACCAAGCTAATAATCAAGGTCTTATCTCTTAACTTAACAGCATTGCTCCCCCTCAGAAATCTCGTTGAAATTGCTTCAAAATATACTCGTAAAAAGCATACTTATTCACTTTTACCCCAAATTCGAGATGGTTTCCTTCCCAATCTAAGTAAGTTTGGCCAGCATTCGGAGGGCGGACAGCGACTTTAGCCCTAGAACCTTCCATCATAAATTCTTGTGGAATAGCTAGGTAGCTGGTCGCCAAAATGTCCCACATAAAATAGGTATAATGATAGCTAGGAATGGTATCAATGGTCATCGCCCAAATCTGTCCTGCTAGATTGGATACTTGGTACTTGGATTGGTAGGCTAATTTAGATAAAAATTCTTTATTTACAGGCACAAGATTGGTTACATCCAAAGGAATACAAAAGAGGGGCAAATCAAACTCAAACAAAGCTTTAGCGCTACTAGGATCCCAATAGACATTCCATTCTGCTGTCCCGTCATGTTGAAAAGCATGGACATTACCGCCGGTGCGGAAAGCGCCTCCCATCCAAACTACTTTGCCTATTTTTGCTTGAATTTCTGGAGCTTTTTGTAAGGCGTGTACGAGATTGGAACAAGGCCCTGTCATTAGAATGGTAACCTTGCGCTCTGCCTTTGTCAACTGCTCAATCAAAAGCTCGACTGCGGTGGGATACTCATAAGGGTTGGGCGATTTGGGCAGATTGATGAGCATAGGCAGGGCATTGATAACTTCTGGCCTTGCACGCCATTCATTAGGAAAAGCATTCACCCCATGGTAATCGCTACGCCCTATCGGAATATCCTCTCGCCCAAAGAGTTGAAGCATTTTATAAGTACTTTCCATAGCCGGTTCCAAAAAACAATCGGCAGGCGTCACATTGATTCCAATTAACTCCTTGTCTTCCATGGTCAATACTAGCAAAAGCGATAAAATATCGTCAATGCCTCCATCGTGATCCATAAAAACGAGTTCCTTTTCCTTCATAGTCATTGGTGCGTTGTAGCTCAAAGATTAATGTTACTGTATATCAATGCAAAACTAATGATTTTTTTTCGCACAGCACGGAAATTAGACTGTGGGGTTTAATATATTTGACGGGGTGAAATGCATTTGTGCGTCATTCGATGGGTTAACCTCCATCGTTATCATATTTCACGGGTTAAAACCCGTGGCTACAGACAGGGAACTCCTATGGAGTTTGTGGTGTTGAGGGTATTGGTTTTTAAGATTTTTTTGTTTTCTATGAAATCATAAATCTTAGATCAAAAATCATTCTTTGATAAATTTTGTCACCCAACCAAAATATTTGCCAATCAAGCCTTTAGATTTTAATTTTGAGAAGGTTTCCTGATTACGGATAGGTTCTTTTTCGGGTGAATTTTCTAGGACGAGTTTTCTTTTATACACTTCATATTCATTCCTTTTGAAATGGTCTACATCCAAGGGGATAATGGCTTTTGCTTCGATTTCTTTTTTTTCTTCTTTACTCAAGCCTTGATAGTCTTTATCCACGGTGTTTTGACTCCTCAAAACATTGTACAAATGGTTTGAGATTTCGGTATCACTCAATTCAAAATTGACTTGTTCTTTTAATTTTTTTAAGAGGCCGAAGGTCTGCTTGATAACGGTGGGTGGACTCATCACCGAAAAACGAACATAAAGGCTAGAAACAGCATTCACCTTCGGTCTTACAAGCATATGCGCTTCCGTTACGCCAAGTATAGTTTTGAGTTCATAATAATAACTTCGAAACGTAGTCGTGTCCTTTGAGGGTTCATTGGTTCTACTAAAACCACTAGTATGAAGCAGTTCATCTAGTGTTTTTTCTTCGATGGGTTGTTCAAATTTTACGCGGAATAAGTATGCTTCTAAGCCCATTTTTTTACGTTATTTATAGTACGACTAATTTTTCTCTTGAAATTCAGGATTCAAATAAGTATTCGGAATTTTTGCTGTCGGAGATTCATTGACGAACGTAAGACTAGCTATCCACCATCGGTCTTGGTGGTAAATGAGTTGGTAGCTGTTTATCCCTTTTTTATCGTAGGTTCCTTTTAAGTTTTTGGCGTGATAGCTTTGAAAGACATTGGCGATGCCGTTGTATTCATTGATAGTCAAGCCTGTTTCGACTTCCAGAAAACCATCTCTACCGTATAAAGGGCCTACGAAACGAATAAACTCTTCGATGTTCATGGCTCTTACTTGGCTATGTGGTGGGGCTTTGGGATTGATGATCCATTTTTGAGCGGTAGGAAGGAATAAATTTCGATAGGCTTCCCAATCCCGTTCTTCGTCTATATCTCCTGAAATGAGCTTCAACAATTCATTGACGATGCCTTCTATTGATTTTACGGCTTCCGTATTCTTTTGCGCATTTACAGCAGAAGAGAAAAGGAAAAAAGCGAATAAAAAGGTAAGCAGCTTAGACATAATAGTTATTTTACTTCAAATTAGTCATTTTTAAGGAATGTTACAAATCACCCTAAATGCCGTGAATACAAAATAACGTCAAGGAAATCCTAAAAAATAAACATGAAATGTACTTGACTGTGTAGTTGAATAAGCGTATATTGTTGAATATTAAGTAGAACAACGTTCAATTTATATTTTTTTGTGAAGATAGATTTTATACCATTACTAAAAACAACGTATTAAGGATGTTAGCCAATCTAGATAATGAAGTACATTTTAAAAACGTCTTTACCGATGTGGAGGTTTTTACCGCATTTACTAAAGATGTACTAGGGATTGATGTCCGTATAAAAAAAGTAGAAACAGAAAAGATGTTGCTGAGTAAAGTCAGTGCCATAAAATTTCGAATGGATCTATTTGCGGAGGATGAAGATAATCGAACAGTTATTGAAATTCAAAAAGTAGATTATGATTATTCTTATGATAGATTTGCGCACTACTTTCTAGCCAATTTAATTGATATGCAAAGGAGTAGTAGAGATTACTCCTTTGAAAAAGAGGTTTATGTCATTGTTGTTGTGACCTCCGCATATAGAATTAGTGATGTAGATGGAAAACCTATAAAAGATGACGTTCTAATTACGGATATTAATCCTAGAAATATTAATGGCAAAACCAGGAAGATGACCAACCATGAAATGATCATCTTGAATACGACTTATGTGAACGAACATACCCCAAAAGACATAAAAGATTGGATGGATTTGATTACAGAATCTATGAAGCATCCAAGGAACCCGAAAATAAATACTGCAAAACCAGCTATCGTAAAAGCCGCAAAATTGGCAGAAAAAGACCAATTGACACCTGAGCAACTTGCAGATGCAAAGGAGATGGAAATGAGAAAAGCTACCATTGCGTTAGTAGAAGATATGGCA
>JAHDHB010000349.1 GCA_020631545.1 Saprospiraceae bacterium
TACGTCTTCGCTGTGGCAGAAGATTTAAACAAGTGCTTGAATTAGTTGTGTTTAGATGAAAACGCAGCGCGAGAGCATTCCCGCTATGGCAAAAGACACGTTGACAAAGGACAAAGGACAATCTGTGCTGCTTAATTTATAGGAAGGGTATCTCATAAGCAAAATCGGCAAAAAAAACTAAAATTTCAGGAGCTAGGCAAGCATCAAAAAACTCGACGTGGTACGTTTGAGGCGGCTGCTTTGTGGGCTAGCAGAACGTGCTACGTCTTCGCTGTGGCAGAAGATTTAGCCAAGTGCTTGAATTGGTTGTGGTTGGATGGAAACGCAACGCGAGAGCATTCCTGCTATGCCAGCGCCACACACGCACCGCGAGGCTATAGCAAGGGGGAAAACTCCTTGGCTTAAATACCCTTTTATTGCAGGCGTTTTTCTAGATGCGTAATTCCACCAACTAGATTATAAAATTGTGAAGTATCCATTTTGTAGGATAAGCGTTGAATCGCGATTTGACTACGAATACCTTTTCTACAATAGAACACAATAGGTTTATCCTTAGGTAGTTTGGTGGCTTTGCTGATAACTTCTGCAAGGGGAACCCACGCGCCTCCGATATGAAAAGCCGCTCTTTCTTCTTCTTCTCGAACATCAATTAATAAGAATTCCTTCTTGTTCGCTTTCCAAATGTCCAATTCTTGATGTGTTATTTGCTTTACCATTTCTAGGCCTAATCTTGTTTTAGTAACTAACGAATATACTCCTGCCAAATTTTAACAGCCCCTAAACTTTGTAGAAGGTAGAAGGATTTTTTGAGAACACAAATTGCTATTGGCTAAAGCCGCTCCCTCCATCGTCCTCCTTTTCCCTAAATTCCACCGTCCACCCCGCTTGCTCAACGATGAGACGAATAAGGTCTTCTATTTGAGATGCTTGGTTTTCTGCTGCTTGTAGGAGACTGCTGGCTAGTGCTTTTTTCTCAATTTCACCCTTAGCCTTTTGCTGCAAATCCGTTAATTCGGCTGGTTTGAAGGAATTAAAGGTACCTTCTTGTAAGTCGTAATAACTCATGTCGGTCTCAATGAAGATAATTTCAGGTTTTGCCAACTTCTTGACAACCATTTTTTTCTCCAAAGATTTCATGTCAAACTGATATTGGCTTAAGTCATAGCCAATACCAACTTTTGCTTTGACTTTTAGCAAGGCTTTTTTGCGGAAAAGACTGATGTTTTGCCAATAATAATCTTCATGGCTATAAATCTCTGAAAACTCACCTTCTACCGTCACTAGTTTAGCTACCGTTTTTACTTGTTCAAGCAGTGTCGTTGATTCTTCCTTGGTAACACGTTCGACATTCCAAGTCAAAGCTGATTTTACAGCAAAGAAGGTTCCTAAGCCTATAGCGATCAGGATGATAAGTGCAAAGGGAATTCGTTTCATGGGTGATAATTAAAGCGAAAGCTTTAAAGAAAAAATGCTTATTGCGCTAGAAAATAATGAGGGAATGTAAATCTGCATACTTACCGACTTATGCCCACACGTTTTTATTCCTTAACCAAAATAAAAACACGCACTGTTTCAATCTTCGTTTTACTAACGCTTTCTAAGACAAACTTATAAGGTTCGAAAATAAACTCTCGGCCTTGTTTGGGAATGGTTTCCGTAGTCGTTACCAAGTAGCCAGAAAGCGTGTGGTATTCTCCTTCGGGCAAATTCAGGTCGTATTTATCATTCAGATAATCAACTTCTAAGCGACCAGAGAATAAAAATTCACGGTCATTGATTTGTTTTTCTAGGTGATCCCCATCATAATCGTGTTCATCTTCAATTTCTCCTACGATTTCTTCTAAAATATCCTCTAAAGTTACAATACCTGCCGTACCTCCAAATTCATCAACCACACAAGCGATACTGATTTGCTTTTTGATAAATAAATCCATCATGTCCCTTGCAGGCATAACCCCTGGCACGATAGGAATAGGTAATATCATGGATTGAATATCCTTAGGCGCCTTAAGCATTTGCTGATGATGTACATAGCCTAGGATATTGTCAATTGTTTCCTTATAAATAAGAATTTTTGACAAATGGGAATTTATAAAAGTGTTTTTCAATTCTTCTACACCGTCATTAATATCGACACAGACAATTTCTGGCCGAGGAATCATGCATTCTTTTACACGAATATTGGGAAGGTAAAGCGCATTTTCAAATAAATCCGTATCAATATCTTCATTCGATTCTGGAGAAATATTTTTGATGAAATGCTCTAAATCTAGACGGGTAAAAACTTGTTCAACTTCTTGGGTTTGAAGCCCTAAAAAAACTCTTAAGACCAAGTACGAGAGCCTTACCATAACCCAAACAATGGGTTTGAGGAGTAATTTGATAAGGGTAAGGGGGA
Source organism: Saprospiraceae bacterium (assembly GCA_020631545.1). Classification (GTDB taxonomy): domain Bacteria; phylum Bacteroidota; class Bacteroidia; order Chitinophagales; family Saprospiraceae; genus JAHDHB01. The sequence goes on from JAHDHB010000349.1 coordinate 2,399, forward strand.
AAGTCATGAAGTAAAGTATGCTTTCTGCCCTTAAGCGAAAAAGAACCTTAGGTAGAAATTCTCCAAAAATCAAGATAACGATGGTCGTTAAAATAGTCGTTAGGAGAAGATGAGAAAAATCATTTTGTAAAGCAATGGGAAGTTGAGGGAATAAGAGCGTTTCCAGTATTTTTCCGACCATTAAACTGAAAATGACAAGAGCAATGTTATTTCCTACTAGAGTGGTTCCTAGGAATTCGGAAGGCTTTTCGTACAGTTTAGCTAAACCACGTCCACGACGGGAACCATTTTTTCGAAGCAGCTCTATTCGTAGCCGATTGGCTGATATGTAGGCAATTTCTATTCCTGAAAAAAATCCAGAGAGTAGAAGAGTCACTATAGCGGCGGCGAAATACAGCTCCATGGTTTACGGACTTAAATTTTAAGTGCTTAACAAATTTAGATAATACGCAAGATAAGAATTAAATAGAGAATGAAGGTTGGAGAATGGAGAATTTTGACTGTTTTGGTGTCTTTGCCACTAAAGTCTTGAGGCTACTCCGAAAAGTATGAATTTGTAAAAAATAAGATTTATGATTTATGATGTGAGATGTATGCTATATTTGGGTTAGGCTTACTAATTCCTCCTTAGTCCCACTTAACCTCCTCCGTTTCTGCTAGGATACAAAATGGCTAATAGGGCGACGAAAAAGAGAAAATAAGGACTATCTAAGTATAGGCCAATAGCAAAAGCGCCTAATAGGATGCTGAATTTAATTCCCCAAAGAATCCATCGTTTTTTTGCTTCCTTGTTTTGATATACTTCGCTTTGCTGGAGCCAGTTTTGCATAGCATCACTAGGAAACGGAATCGTTTGTTTTGCTTCGCGTACGGTTTGTAGCTCTTGGAGACTTAGCGGAACATTATGCTGAAGTCTGTTTTCAAGCAATCGTGTTGCTACCTGCCCTGGCGCTTCCGATAAATTGTAGAGTTTTAAGAAGGGAATAAGCAAGATCTTGTGTAGTAAGCGGAGCTCAGAAGTAGCAACTTCTTCATTGACAGCGGGTTCTGATAAAAGGTGGTGGACTTGGAATTGATGTAGCGTTTTAGGAATCTGATGTTCTAAATGGTGGAAGCGTTCTTGGATAAAATCAGGAGAAACAGAAGGCATTTGCTCCTGGTCGATGTTTGTAAACTCAAGTAGAAGATTATAGGCTAGACCTGAGTGATAAGCCTGTTCATCAGCATCTTGTAGCTGTTCTAGGATGAATTTTTTGAAAGGCTCGGTAGCGAGATAAGCAGCCATAAGATCCGCATTAAGGCGTGGGCGGAATTGGACTTCATCCATCGCCATTTTCCATAACCCTTGTAGAAAGACTTGCAATAGCGGGAGAAAAGGAGAACTTGAATCCCCTTGAAAGAGCTTGGCCACCTTTTTATCCAATCCCTTTTCCAATTCTACTTGATAGGTAGAGGAAAGCCCCTTGAAAATGCTAGAAACACCAGTAGGAAGCATGGGAGGAAGGTAAAAGCTTGCTGGTTTTACACGTTTATGTAAGGCCTCTTTCCATGCCAAATAATGACTAGTACGCATGGATAAAAGGAATTGAAGATTATTCCATTGCTCATCTTCCAGCGCTCCTTGAATCACATCCACTAATTCTTCATCAATTTCATCCAATTCATCAATAATGATGAGCAACCTTCCTTCCTCTTCTTCTTCCGAAGAGGTCAACGACCAAATAGCGCGTTGGAGTTTTTCTACGCCATTCAGATTGCCCGAGTGTTGGACATAGCTTACTTGTAGAACTTGGTGCAAGCGGGGGAGTAATCCTGCCAATAACAAGGAACTTTTGCCTACTCCGCTAGAACCGTATAACATGACTAAACGCTTGTCAGCATGGACAAGGGTGTCGTAAAGCGCACGGATTTCGTTGGTTCTCCCCCAAAAACAGTTGGACATCTCTTCGGTATAGTGCAGCAAACCAGGAAATGGATGCGGCGGCAATTGTCTTGAAGGCAGCGGGGGAAGTGTGTAAAGCGGATTCGCTATTGCGCTAGCGAAACTCCACTGATTGGCGTTTTGAGGGGATGGACTTAAGGTTCGACTAGCAGAAGCTGTCGAGTTCGGTGATTCTTCTAGTCCAAAAGTGTGAATTTCCCTTGAGATTGATGAAAAAGCTGCTTTAAAAGCAATGAGGAAAGATAGTCCCTTGCCCAGTAGTTCGTAAAAATCAAGCGTTTTTTTGAATAGAATTTGCGCTTGATTTTCGCGTTCTGTCGCTAGAAATAAGGGAATATTTTGAGTAGAAAATTGTTGTGCTTGCTTGGCGGTACAGCCATTACCCAAAAATAGCAGCTTTAAGCCAGTTTGATGACCTAAAAACTTGGCAAATCCTTGTGTATGATGTGGATATAGCTTTGAATACGGGGTTTCGAGTAGCTCATGGTAGTCCTGAGTAGCGCCTATAAAATGAAAGATAGCTATGCGCCCCTTGTACGTAGTGTCCTGAAAAATAGTTATGACCTTCTCTAAGGTAGCATCCTTGCAAATAAGGACTTCACAAAGCTTATTTTCGGTAGCTTTGGAAAGGATTTCTACAAGTGCATTGGATTCCACTTCGTAGGTTTGCCCTTTGGCTGATGCGATGAATATAATAGGAGAAAGTGTCATTGCTTTTTGAAAAAATAGAGTTGATTAAATTTCTTGAAAAAATAAATGCTTCGGACAAAAGCTATACTGGTAATCACAAAAGGAAATTTGAGATGAAAATGCCAGTAGAGTAAAAGGAGAAATAGAAAGAAAATGAGAATGGGGATTAAGAGTTCACCGACTTGTAAGCGTAGTGATTTCTCCTTGATATATTGTGTCTTATGATAGTAGAATAAGGTCAAAATGACGAGCAGTAAATTGAACCAAAAGACCATTCTATGTCCAGCACGATGGAAAAAAGAGTTGGTTACGACATTCAAATAGGCATTTAGCGAAAGCATTGAGCTGCTCATATTCTCTTGTATTGGAGTGGGATAGACCACTTGCTCTGCGCCATAAGTATTCTGGTAAGGATTGAACACGCCCATGAAAACAACCTTATTCGCTAGTAAGTTTAATTTTGATGGATTTTGTAGCAGCTCAGAGGCATTTACTATATTTAAAGCTGGTGATTGACCACTTGTATGTTCATTTCGAATCAAATGGTTGACTTCGAAAATAATAGGTGTTTTGCGGGCATAGCGCATCAAGCTTTTTCCGGGTATCGCTTTTAGGAAACCATAAACTACAGAATGGTACTCCTTCTTATTGGTACGGAAAGCGTAGTAACGGTGAACATCATCTTTGGGTAGTGGTAAAGATAAGAAAAAGCCTTGATGCTTAGGGGTATATAGTAAGTTTGTGTCTAAGCGCATCGATTCTGCCTTCAATTTATCTTCGAGCGGATTACCGTTCCAGTAGGCAGGGTAGGGGAGGACAAGCTGCTCTCCATAGTGCTCAAGACTTTTGGCTAAGAGGATATCATTACCCGTTTTCCAACCATCAATAGAAACGAAAGGATAATCTAAGAAAACAGCAAGAGGAGGCTTTTCGGCCAAGGTCTCCATCAAGGAAGCTAAGTTGGCTCGCCGTGCATGCTCCGTTTTTAAATCAAAAAAAGTTGAATCCAGATTTATACAAAAAATCTCCTTAAGTTCGGGTTCATATTCCTCATACCAGAGTTGGTTTTGGTGGTCAATTGCGGTTAACTTTTGGAGTGGGTCATAGATGGCTTGTTCTATTTTTAGGACAATAGAGGAGGGAGCCAATACCCAAGTAATAGCCGTGACAAGAAAGGCATACAGCAATGCATATGCAACATAATAATATAAACGATTGGAGCTCTGGTGTCTCATTCCACTATATTTGTCCTTTCGAGTAAGTGTTTTTGATAACAAGTGGACTACTCATAGGTTACCAAATGATGTTTTTGTGCTATGTAATATGTCCTACCATTTATTGGTTCAAAGATGTAAATTCTACAGCATATTCAATACTTCTAGCCCGTTTAGACTCAAAATAGCTAAAATACTTGAGATGAAAAAACGGAGATCCCCAATTCATTTCTGCCAGTCACTAAAATGATTTTTCTTGAGTTTATTGGGAATTAATCCCTAGTTGGTTGTAAGATTTAAGGGCTATAATATTTATTATTGCATAATGCTAAAAATGGGTATACTTCGAAAAGTTACTCGTAACCAAGTTCTACGCTCCTTTAGTCAATAAGTTACTTGTTTTTTAAATAAGGTATTAAATATTCGTCAATAAACTCACGTACACAGCCTTTGCCGCCATTTTTGGATAAAACGAGGTCTACTTTTTGGCAGATACTACTTACTGCATCAGCAGGACAAGCGGAAAAACCAACAATGTCTATCAAGGAGATGTCATTCACATCATCTCCTAAGTGAATAATATTACTTGGTGTCATGTTGAGTTTTTTACACCATTTTTCTAGAATTTCGTTTTTTGGAACATCACCAGCATGAACGTATTGGATGCCTAGTTTTGTAGCTCTTCGCTGAATGAGCTGCTTATTTGTACCAGAGCTGATGAGCCCGATTTTAAAGCCTATTTTTTGGAGGTGCATGATGCCCATTCCATCTTTTGCATTAAATTTCTTGAATTCATCGCCTTCCCCCCTTTCCGAATAGTACATTCCTCCATCCGTTAGTACGCCATCGACATCAAGGGTTAGAAATCGTAAGTCTTTTTCTGCTAGTAATCGACTAGGGCGAGTTAGGTCTTTTTGTAGCAAATCATCAAGTCTTACACCAAATTTTTCGCTTAGTCGGACTAAGGCAGGGAGGTATTGAAATCCTTGTTTGTTCGGCATAAGCCAAGCCTTAGAAATGTTTAATTCTTTCGCTACAACCTCAAGAGAACTATTGGCCTGTTGGCAAAGATGTTTTATGTTGTTCTGAAGGATTTCCATATTGATGTTTAGTAATTTAGTAGCTCACGAGTGAATTTCTGCACAAAAATGGCAGGATATTATTTGGTAACTAAGCCTTGAAGTTTT
>JAHDHB010000350.1:0-283 GCA_020631545.1 Saprospiraceae bacterium
AGAACCTCCCTTTGATTCATACTTTATACCTTCGCTCCAATAATCTGCAAGACATTCGTGCTTTAGAAGTTCAAGCGAAGCAAGGATTTATCCAAAAAATAGATATTTCCGAGAATAACGTCGAGGATCTAAGTCCACTACTGCCTTTAATCAAAAAGGGTTTACCTGTAAAATGGGATTATTTAAGTAATGGCATCTGTGTACAAGACAATCCACTAAAAAATCCTAGTCCTGAAATCGTCAAAAAAGGGAATGCTGCTATAATCGACTACTTTGAAGAACT
>JAHDHB010000350.1:293-2315 GCA_020631545.1 Saprospiraceae bacterium
CATTGACAACCTCTATGAGGCCAAACTCTTGATCGTAGGCGAAGGCGAATCGGGCAAAACTACGCTAGCATGGAAGCTAAAGGATCCCTGTGCTCCGATGCCCAAAAAAGGAGAAGATCGAACCAAAGGCATTGATGTACAACCTTTATTCATCAAAAATCTAGCAACAGCAAAAAAGGATTTTCGGATGAATGTTTGGGATTTTGGAGGACAAGAAATTTATCATTCGACCCACCAATTTTTCCTCACCAAACGCTCCTTGTATGTCCTCGTCAATAATACCCGCTCCAATACCACCGACTACGATCTTTGGCTACAGACTATCGGTCTTTTTAGCAACAACAGCCCCGTCATCCTTGTACAAAACCAAGTCGCCGAATCAGACACTAGTCTGGATTTAAAGGGTTTACAAGGTCATTTCAGTAATATCCGTGCAGTGCATGAGGTCGATCTGTCGAATACACAAGATGGCCGCTTGAAAAAATTGATACGGGATATTCATATGGAGATACAACGCTTGGATCATGTAGGCGCAGAACTCCCTAAGCTTTGGGTACAAGTACGTGAAGCCGTAAAAGAGCGCGCTAAGATCGATCCTTACATCTCCGACCAAGACTTCTACCAAATCTGTCGAGTCAATAAAATCACAGAAAAGAAAGCGATGAAACGCTTAGGTAGTTTTCTTCACGATCTAGGCGTATTTCTTCATTTTCAGGAGGATGACATCCTCAAACGCACCGTCATTTTGAAAAATAGCTGGGCTACCAAAGGCGTCTATGAAATCTTAGACAACCACCGAATACGCGATGTACAAAAGGGGCATTTCTCCTATGAGGATGCCATCACCATCTGGGAAAACACGGAATTCGAGGAGATGCATGATGAATTGCTGCAACTGATGGACAAATTTGAGCTTTGCTACCGAATTCCTGCTGCTCAAAGACTCTATGTTTCGCCTCAGCTCCTTCCTATAGAACAACCTGATTATCTTTGGAATAAGCAACAAAATTTGATTGTTTTTTACGAGTATGCTTTTATGCCCAAAGGCTTGTTGAGTCGCCTTATCGTACGCCTACATCGCTACATCAAGGATGTGGATAAATATGCTTGGCGCAAGGGCTGTATTTTCCGCTATGAAGAAACGGATGCTCAGCTTATTGAAACTTATGGCGAAAAGAAACTGGAACTACGAATTTCGGGAAAGCATAGTGTAGAGTTGTCCAGCATCATCATTGATGCGATTGATACCTTAAATGCTACTTTTGAGCAATTGAAAGTCAAAAAACGCTACCCTTGCAATTGTTCTACCTGCAAGCATTCCGATACGCCGTATTTCTTTGATTATGAAGACTTAAATCGTCGTAAAAAACGAGGAAAACGCGAGATTGAATGTAGTATCAGCTATGAAGATGTGGTGGTGGTTGAGGTCTTGAGTGGGGTGTATCAGGAGGAAAAAGCAAAGAAGCGCACAATCAAAGAATTAGTGGCAAAAGGGCATATTAAAGAAGCGTTATACAGCTATAAAGAAACGAACGAAGACGAAGCTATTCTTCTTCTAAGCCGCTACTATGAAGGCTACCGCTATTTTTCCTTAGGCATTATTGAATATAGAGAGTGGTCTTCTATTTCTCAGCAGATTGGGAATAGCGTGCTTTATTTCCACCAAAATTCGAAACCTGCAAAGGTACTACATAAGGGAATTGACCAAAATTTATCGTCTATTGAAAAACAACTTTCTGAGAATCATAGCTTACTCATCCGTCTTCTTGATCAAAACGAGAAAACCAACAAAAACTATCAAGAAACAGTAGAACTACTACAACAACTTGATAGACAAACTATTCCTGAGCAACAAACCCAAGAAATATTGCTAACGATCCAAAAAGGCATGACCGATTTTGAGACACAATTTCCACAAGCCCAAGAAATTATTGCCTTATGGCAAGAAACTCAGGCCGCCATGAAATCAACTACGGATAGCAAGTTGAAATTAAAATTTGTCTTGCCTTTCCTTATCGGTAA
>JAHDHB010000350.1:2325-7412 GCA_020631545.1 Saprospiraceae bacterium
ATTTGTCTTGGATTCTAAAAAATGGTTCAAGCCTTTGGGTAAGGATTATTGGTTTAAATCGCTAAGGCAAGATATTCGGACACTGATAAATAATGTCTGACCGAAAAAGGTTGCCGTCAATTTGTCCACGGGTTAAAACCCGTGGCTACCGACAGGGAACTCCTACGGAGTTTGTTGTTTGACATTGCATTAAGCATTTATTAGTTCGATAACTATGGCTGCCCCTAGGCCGGCTCCTCCGCTAATTCCTGCAACGCCATATTTTACCTTTCTGCGCTCCATTTCATCCAGTAGCGTTGTGGTGATCATGGCGCCACTAGCGCCTTGGGCGTGCCCCATCGTCATTGTACAGCCGTTGACGTTAAATTTATCTGAGGAGACGTTTAGATCTCGCTGATATTTCAAACAGGTGGCGGAGAAGGCTTCGGCAAAATTATGTAAATCAATATCTTCCATCTTCAAACCTGCTTTCCGTACCGCATTTTGTACGGATAATTGTCCGCCTAACAGCATCACAATAGGCTCGCAAGCGGTACTGTCAAAAGCTTTGATCTTTGCTCTGGGAGTCAAACCCAAGCTCCTACCCTTCTCTAAGGAGCCCAACAACAAAATACTAGCACCATCCGCCATTTGAGGAGAATTTCCTAGGTGATGTACATGGTTCAATTGCTGTACACTGGGGTATCGTTCCTTGATTTTTTGTCGAATGCTTGGAGAGACAAACTGTTCAAAAATAGGTGGTAGCGTCTTCATTCCTTCTATAGTCGAGTGTGGGCGGATACACTCATCATGCGTCAATATTTTATTGCCCTTTTCACCTACTACAGGAATCAAGGAAGCCGAAAAATGACCATTTTTAGTCGCATGAGCCGCTCGTTGGTGTGATTGTACAGCATAAGCATCCAACTCTTCCCTAGTAAAACCTTCTTGACTAGCAATCAAATCTGCCGATACGCCCATATGGGTGAAATGGGTGTTTTCCATCACATCAGGATCTAAAAACCAAGCCCCCTTATCCGCAAACATGGGTACTCTAGACAACATCTCAATCCCTCCAGCTACCACCAAATCACTCATCCCCGACACCACTTGCGCATGAGCTAATCCAATGGCCGTCAAAGCAGAAGAACAAAAGGTATTGACCGTCATACCGTTAATAGCATCATCCCAACCATGATAGACCGAAGAGATTTTGGCAATGTTCGAACCTTGATCGCCAAACTGCCCTACACAGCCTAATATCAGCGCACCTATCGCTTTGCTATCCAAACCATTACGCTCCTCTAAGGCATGGTATAATTGCGATAAAAGATGCATCGGTTTTACATCCTTTAAAGCACCTTTCTTAGCATTTCCCTTACCTCTAGGCGTTCGTACCGCATCAAATATATAAGTTTCCATATACAATTAATAGTTAAGAATTAGGAATGACGAATTAGGAATTAGGAATTACGAGTTACGAGTTACCGTTTTGACGAGAATTAAACGTGAACTTTCAACCTTCGAAAAACGAACAACTATTACGTACAAACGACTTTGTGTTTCTTTGTGTTCTTTGTGGCAATAATCTACGCCAAAATCTTAACTAAACAATCGATCTCCATTCACCCAACAAGCATGAAAACCAAGCGGAACACGCTGCGGCAGTAAAATTCGAGCAACAGGCTCCTTATCTACATTCTTGGCATCCAAGATGATAACTTCCGATTTTCCATCACGCTCATCAGTTACAAAGCTGATCACATAGCCATCATCTTCCTCCTTACTCCCTTCCCTAGGGACAAAGGGCGATTCACTACCAAAGCGTCCTTCACCATACCAGTGAATTTTAGCCGTTTGCTCCTGTGTATCATACTTTACCAAGCCATCAAAACGTAATTTTTCAGAATTATCAAAGTGCTGATTATAAGCATAACGCGACTTTTGGCCTAGATAAGCACTATTCATCAAGGGAAATTCGGTGGGGCGATCATCTAGGGGATATTCCCTTGTTTCTCCCGTTACCAAATTGAAATGATAGCGGTGAAGATGCGCTTCAATCCGTAGATAAGCGTTTAGTTTTTCCACCTTACTCGCTCCTTTCTTTAGTTTGTCTTGGGGAGTCGGTTCGGGATTGATGCAACAATCCATGATAATTTCGTCGCCCTCTTCCCAAGCATTGATAACGTGATAGATATAACAAGGTTCCCCTTCAAACCACCGCACTGTTTTGCCATCACCATAGCGAGGCAATACTCCAAAACGGCTCGGTAATTCACGCTTGAAAATTGGTAATGCCCGGCCTCTAGTAGCCATGACTTCCATATCATAAACCAAGGGCAAATCCATCAGGATAGAGTAGTTTTCGGTGATTCCCATATCGTGAGGAATCCTAGGCCCTGGCGTTTCGACTTTTGTAAAATGCTTGACCGTTCCTTCTCCATCGATCACCCCATACGCCAAGTACGAGCCCGTCAATTCATAGTCAAAGAACATCATTTCGTTGGTTCTTTCATCGACTTTTACATGCGCCATCGCTTTGGAAGACAAGGTTTTATTAAAATCTTCTACCCCTTTGGTCTCTAAAGTAATGGGGTCAATGGAGTACAAATCACCACACATATACCACCCCGCTAGTAATTTGCCGTTGTGATAAGCCACAGCGGTATTCGCCGTATCTTTCAAGGGTACGCCCCTATTCCAAGGCCGATCCATATTCGCGGCCAAGCGCCCCATCAGTCCTTGCCATAGGCACTCCCCTGCTTCTTCCTCTTCCTTGAAATTCGTAGTTCGAATCCACCGATTTCTATAGACTGCTTTCCCATTTTGAATTTGAACAGCATGAAGCATCGCATCACCATCAAACCAATGATAATGCCCCTTGGGTTCAAAGCGTGGATTAGGGCCATTCCGAACGTAAATACCATCTATATCTTTAGGAATTTCTCCTATGACTTGGAGATTATCCGCTACTATTTCATTGAAAGTTGGAGCATAAGCTCCTAGTAAATAAGGATTTCCTGCCTCTAGGGCATAATTCATCACGTCATTTTTCATTGAGTTGATTCTTTGTTTTTTAGTGTTTTTTACAGCCATGCATTAACCATATAAGGCTTATAAGAAGCATAAGTTTTCATATAAGGCTGTTATAAGCATTTTGACGCAACATGTCGGCTAAAGCCAACGTTACTTTCCTACTACGAAACTGGCTATGGTGGTAAAACTGCCCCCGATATTTAAGGTGGCTACATTTTTCGCTCCTTCCACTTGGTAATCACCTGCTTTTTGAGCTACTTGCTTATAAGCATCAAGGAGCATTCGAACGCCGGTGGCTCCTACGGGATGCCCCAAACCTATCAAACCGCCACTTGGATTTACGGGCAGTTTGCCACCCATTTTTATAGTATCTGCTTCAATCACTTTCCAAGCTTCCCCCGCTTTAGTCATTCCAAAATGTTCTAGAGCGATATACTCAGAAATGGTGAAGCAATCATGAGTTTCTACAGCATCCAAACTCCAAACATCTTCAATGTCAGCACGTTGAAAGGCATCCATAATAGCACCATGAAGATGAGGAAAAGGGTATTTACCCATTCGGGTAACCGCTAATTTATCTTCCAAAAGCATTCTAGCCGTCCGATGTCCCCAACCTTTGATATATGGAATTTGGCTGAGTTTCATTCCGCGTCGCTGCGCATATTCCCGTGCATACTTCTCCGAGGCTAGAAAGAGCGTAGCACAACCATCCGTCACACGACCACAATCCGATTTTCGAAGCACTCCTTCAATAATGGGATTAAACTCTTCATCCTCTTGAAATAAACGCCCATCTAAGTTCCAATTGCGTGTTTGCGCATTCGGATTATTTTGCGCGTTTCTATAATTTGTTTCGGCAATAGCCGCAAGATGTTCTTTATTCAAGCCGTACCGTTCTTCATAAAACGCTGCAAGCTGGCTAAACAAATACACCCAAGGATAATTCGCCTCTACAGCCTCACGCCCAGCCCATGCCGCAGCCCCCAGATAATCAGCACCTTGCTTTCCATTCACATTCCGCATCATCTCTACCCCTAAGACACAAGTCAAATCGACTCGTTCTGCTTCAATTTCAGTCATCGCAGCCAATATGGCCATGCTTCCAGAAGCACAAGCGGCCTCATGCCGTGCCGTCGGAATTCCTTCTAAATCAGGATGTATACTCGTAAACAAGCCTCCCAATTGCCCTTGACCACAGAACAACTCTCCCACAAAATTGCCAATATGCGCACTTTGAATTTCTTTGGGAGCCATATCATTAGCCGCTATCGCTCCTTGAAAACTTTCCGCTAGTAAATCATATATTCCTTTACCCGCTCTCCCCCAATTTTTCGAAAAATCAGTTTGATAACCTCCAAGGATATATACTCTTTTGTGTGTCATGAACTTGCACTATTGTATTTTATAGTAAGTAAAAATCGATCTCAAGATAACGTTTTTAAGGAAATATGTGCTAGTGAAAATCAGCAAAAGGGCATTGCTCTTTTCATGATGAGTCCGTCATTTTCAATTTTCTTGCTAACAACCAGTCAAACATTTTTCTATAATTATTTCTTTTTTTAAACAATATTTCATTATTTAGCCTATAATTTCCAACCAACACTTTATCATTATCTTCCTTGCCATGAAGAATAGTGTTTAACACCTCCTTATACATCATTTTTTCTAAAGCATTTTTAACTGACCTAGAATGAAGTATAAAAAATTGATTGAAAGTTGTGAGCTGTTATTTGTATCGCTAGATGATTATAATAATTTCTATTCCGAACTTCTAGGAAACACTAGATTGATACGACAACGTAAATTACTTGAATACCTATGGCTTTGCGATAGGAATTATGAACTTGAGGATGAGAAAATTAGTAAAGCAATTATTGAGCCTGACGAAGTCATCAATGAAAGTACTTTGGATACGCTAGCTTATGAGCTCAATCGAAAAATACAACGATTTCTAGTTCAGCAAGAATTGGAGGCGGATGAATTGCTACGTACTAAATTATTAGCTAGGATTTACAAAAAAAGAGGCAACATCAAGCGTTATTTAGATATCTCTACTAAGGAAATAACGATAG
>JAHDHB010000351.1:0-2030 GCA_020631545.1 Saprospiraceae bacterium
GGTGGATAATAATCGAAAATGTTCATATTTCCTACTTTTAAGTAAAAACAGAAAGCCCCTGCGCCACCCAGCAACAGAGACTTTCCCAGTGGACTACCCAATTTAATTGACGATAAATTAGATGGACACCTATGAAATTATCCTTTGACAAGGGTGAAGCCTTCGTAGGCTAGGCTTAGTTCTTCGATAGCGGGTGCGCCGTCGTCTTCTGAGCTTAGTGCAGAAGGTGTAATTTTAGTAGGGAAAGCGTTGCGAAGCGTCCAGGTCATCGCTGGTGCTCCCGTTTCATCAAGTAGTTTGATGATTACAGTTTTGCGTAGTACGGTATTCAGCTTGATGCTGTCGAACCAGTCGTAGAAATCGCTATCGCCTTGGAATACACCTTTTTTAAGGGTGACGTCGGAATATTTCTTCATCCCAGGCATCTTGATCTTGGCGAATTCGGGGCTATTGGAGTGTCGATATTCGACTATGGTTACTTCTGCGCTGAGGCCGTCAACGGCTTGAAAGCCTACACTTCCTACGCCTTCGATTTCGACCATGAAATAAAACTTCGGTAAAGGCCACGGTGCGCCTTGTACGCTACCATCATTATCTGCCATGATATATGTTATTTGGTAGAGGGTATATGGTAGAGAGTAGAGCGATTTACACTACCCAACGTTATACGCCTCTATAAGATTATACAATAGTGTTTTGGGTTAATAGATGAACGTGGGAAAGACTTGATAGCTTAAGCGTTTTGACACACTCAAACACCTACGCACTCCCACTCTCAATTAGGATTTTTGCATTTGCTGCTGGAAGGTAATGACGATAAACTCCGCAGGTCTAGAGATAGCCACTTTAATACTAATTTTCATTAGGCCATCAAGGATGTCATTGGGCGTCATCGTTACACCTAGTCCAATATCTACTGAAAAAGCGTCTTGAGGAGATGCTCCTACCAAAGCTCCATTTTTCCATTGGTTAGTCAGGAAGTTTTCAAGCATTCCTTTTATGTTGACCCATGTGTTGGCATCGTTGGGCTCAAAGACGTAGGCTCCTGCGGCAATACGAATAGATTCTTCGAGCATGATCATTGTCCTACGAACGTTGATGTATCGCCAATCTTGACTATTTCCGTCGAGTGTTCTTCCCCCCCAAACAAGACTACCTTTATTGACGAAGTAACGTATAGCATTTATCGCCATTCCATTTAAGGGAACGTTTAAGTCTTCTTGCTCTTCTCCAGTTAGTTTCTGGGCTGGTGCAGCGACCGAGCTAATACCGATGTTCGCAGGAGATTTATGTACACCAATTGCATTGTCTATTAGGGAATAAATTCCTGCCATAGCTGCTGAAGGCGGTAGTAAGTTGACTGTTTTTCGGAGATCTTTCATGATTTCCTTAAAGAGCGGGCTTACAGCCATTAGCGTATTGGCTACAGCATAGGTTTCATAGGCGGGGTCACCTATTTTCTCAATCTCAGCTTTGATTTCATTGGCTCTTTTTTCCTTGATGAAACCTGCTGCTAGGTTGTCGTCTACTTCTTTTCCAAGAATAGTTTTCAAATCCTCTGGATTGGTAATGTTGTTATAGTCCAACTCATTGGATTGTATGAGTGTTGTTTCTAACCAAGGATAATAAGCTGCTCCGAACTGGAGATTGGCATGTGCCCCGATGCCGCTTCTAAACTTGTCGATTACATCTCCATCAGGATGATTCCTTGGTAAAAAGCCGTTGTGTACATCTAGGATGGCTACCCGGTTTTTCATCACCGTTCCACAATGTGTTAGCATTGCTTGCTGTAAGCTGTAGCAATCCTCTGCTTCTAGTAGCATGGCATCAGGAATACAAACGATAGTTGGTTCCCGCTCTTTCCGCAAGGATTGTAAACCTCCAAGATTTTCGGGATCATTTAACTTACTCGCTTCTACAGGATCTTTGTAAGACCCTACAGATACGATATAACATGGCCCTCCACCGTTGGCGTAGAAGAATCGCATGCAAGCGTATAAGAAATAACGAGACGTTGGGTTTTCCAACAC
>JAHDHB010000351.1:2040-4253 GCA_020631545.1 Saprospiraceae bacterium
ATAGTTTTTATCGGGATCTGCCTTAATTTCGTAGGTTGTTTGTGGCCCTGCTCCAAAAAAGCTGGTGAACTCGGCAAAAGAACTAATTCGTGTCGGTACATTGGTCAACGATTTGCGCCCATGCATCGCTTTTTGGGTATACCCAACAAACGCGGGTATCGCAGTGGCTACGGAAACGACCGAATTGGGGAATGCGTTCTTTTCCACAACATAGACATCGGGTGCCTTATATACCTGTGCCATATAATGTTTTTTTAGTGATGGTAGCATGTAGGAGGCTGCTATTGTAGCTACATGTATAGCTACAATAGTCCATAATAACAACAAACGAACTACTCGGATACCGTAGTTGATTTGTTATTCTATGCTGCCCCTACTTCTACCGATCTGTTACTAAATGTGTATAAAAATTTCTGAATAATATGTTGGACTATCACCAGCTTCGGGAAGTATTCGCTCGTAGCTGGGGTTGGGTATTACCTTTTCTAGTTGTATGGGTTTTCCGAGCTTTTTCCTGAATTTCAGGAGTAATGGCCCTTGTGGTTTTTCTGAAAATGGAAGTAAATTTTCTGTACAAATAGCTTGTACTGATTTTCCATTTCTCAGTTGTACTTCTTCAATTGGTCGAAATTTTACTTGGTTTTGCTCATCTTCGACTTCAAAATCAGTATATTTTCCGTTTGCTTGTTCGCTAAGAAGCAGGTATTTCCACCTTGTTGCTCTTGCTTTAAAAGAGATTTTGTATTTGGGATTTAAAAATACTCCTTGATTCACAATGCTTCTCGGAGCATATGATGGTTGAAGGTGAATATCTACAATTGCTAAAGGAAATTTTAGTTTAGATTTAGCTAAGTAAAATTCCGTTAGTAATTTCCCATTACCTAAAAGTTGATAGCGGCCAGAAGATTGAGACTGAAGGTCGAGACTTAATTTATTGCAACCACGCAGTTTTTGTATTTCTTTAAATACGCAATTTTCAGTTTCATCTTTGACCGCTATCTCTATCTCTTCGTGTGCTTCTTGTAATTCGTAGTTAAAACGAGGTGGAAAGACCTCAATCAAATCTGCTTCTCCAACGCTATCTTTCCTAGTCAACAAATTGTTTTCCGACGTACTTTGGAGCGCATTGGTAAAATGGAATACCGTCCACTCCTTCCTAAATGGAAGATCCGTATAGTTTCCAAAGTAAGGTGATTGGGTTTTTACGATGAAGGAGAATTTCAAGGGCTCTTTTGCCTTTTCGATCAGTAGACTAAGATTTTGTGCATCTTGATAGCCTAAAAAACATTCTCCTGTCAAGCTTCTGAACTGCAAACCTAATTGTTTAATCCTCAACTTGGTGTCTTCTGTAGGCTCGAAGGTCAGCGTTCTACTACGATTGTTTACGTAATAGTCATGCTGGAAGTCAATAGTGAAGAGTCTTCCAAAGTGTTGGTCTAATTGGAGGTTTATTTTGTTCATTGGTTTATCGTTGAGCAAGGCATGCCTTGTCTTTACGCAATACCAGCCACCGCACTAGCATGACCAGCAATGGTGTTTTCTTGGATGACAATGGTGCGGAAACGGAATACCATGGATGGTAGGTATTTATTTCCCATTACTGCCCACATTCTTCCTAGTTTGTCGAAATCGGTGTTGACGAAATCGACGGTGATTTTTTCTGCGCCTTTCCCTAATTGTGCATATTCTTTCGAGGTGAATACGGGATGGCTTTGAAAAAAACTGGCTACACCATAAATAAATTTGAGTGCTTCCTCATAATTCTCTCCTTCGAAGTAGGCGGTGAACATGACGTACATATATAACTTCAAAGGCGGTCGGAGTTCAGCGTAGGCATTTTCTCCTTGCCGTATGTAGTTTTTCATGGGTCTAGTCACTCGCTCTTCTTCCATATTGATCAAAGACATGACGATTTTGTTCTTATCATTCAAAGCGGGTTTTCCGTCTTGATTAATGAGGTTGGACAAAACGACGATGTCTTCTTGTACACCAAATTTCAGTCCGAGATAGCTGTTTAGCTCTTTTGCAAAAAACCGTAGTACATCGTGAAACATGGTTATCTCTTTTGATATTCAAATTATCTTACGATGTAAAGATATAATGGTTTTGGGTTCTTTGCAATTATTTTTGAAGGGTTTGCATGAGCGGTCGTGGATTTTGCATGAGTGGTAGTGATTTTGCATAAGTGGTTGTTTTGGGAAAATCACTAAAAG
>JAHDHB010000351.1:4263-7400 GCA_020631545.1 Saprospiraceae bacterium
AATCTATACTGCGCTCCTATATAGATAAGGAGGCCATCGGTTCTAGAATAATTAATTCTAAGCCCTGCGCCAAAATTAGGTTCATCCTCTAAATCGCTAATTCTTTTGAGCATCTTAACTGTTTCCCCTACATTTTCGATATTTTCCTGATTATCTTGATAATAGCCTAGAGGATCCGAAAAAGCACTTGGTAGTGTTCTCAACGCTCCTCCCAAACCGTTTACACCAGCGGTAAAATTATCTCTCATTTCCATTGGACTTGGGCCTAATTCACCGTATCCAATAGATACACCAAATCCACCGTTGCCAAAGTTATAATTCCCTCCAAAATTCCAATCACGGAAATCTAAGCCATAAGATATACTTGGCTCGTTCACTCCAATTCCTAACTGATGGGAGAAATCACCATGTTCAAAATCAAATGCTAGGTTCCTATCTTCAAAATCATAACTAGCGCCCCAATCTAAATCACCATTTTCTCCTTCGTAGGAAAGCCTAGGTGCATGTGGGTTAAATGATAGGGTATTAGATAGGTCTCCTCTTGTAAGATTTAGGGACAAATCTCCTCCATATTCGTACTGTAAGCTGGTACTGAAGGTCTCTGCTTCTCGGGTTATACTGACACTACTCGTATTTAGGCTAAAGGCTGTTCTCAAAAGTTTTATTTTTAGCTCTGGGGGCAATAATTCAAAGCTTATATCAAGGCTATCATCCTCTTCATTTTCTCCGTCCTCGTCTCTTTGTATAACTTTAGCCTGAGATACAGATGAAGCTATATTCTTATCCTTCTTTTGAAAAGGTTCTGGTGGACTATACCTCCTCCGCTGTACTGGTTCTTCTGATGCCTTATCTAATACTGATATGTCTGAACGTTTGAAAGAAATAGTGTTTTCATTTCCTTGTTCTGAACGCATTCCTTCATTATGATGAGTGCCTTTATGGGTTTGTATGGGATCTTTTTCTGACTTGAGTTGTGATTGATACATTAGTTACATTTTTTCCTGTTATTTATAGTTGAACCAAACGAGGTTTTCGCTGCGCTTATTTGAAGTCTAGTGGCGTACATGATTTAGTAGGAACACGCAGGACGTTGCTTTCTCTCAAGGCATACCCTGCAAACGTGCTGCGTGGCGCTTTCTTGGCTTTAGGAATCAGCTTCAATTCACAACATCTCAAAAGTCATTCTGATTTCAAGAAGAATACTTTGCCATCACCTCATGACTCTACTAACTCGCCAAATCAGAAACTTGCCTATTCTAAAATCCAACCACTATTCACTCGGGATGAAGAACAAATGCGATAAATTGAAATGAAGAACATTTGTCAGGAGATGATGGCTCACTCTCAAAATCCCCCCGCAGTCACCGCCTGACATGGCTCTTGGCATTTTTGCTTTTTCTTGCCACTTTAAAGGTGCTAATAAAGAAGATAATAATCCTAACAAACGCCTTGCAGCTCTCGTTTTAAGGTTTCTATAGGTTTTACTTAGCGTAACTTTTAGCTAATTCTTCAAAAATTCCTACTACCTTTCTCATATTACTATTTTCCCACTGCTCATTTAACCAAACTTCCGAGCTACATTCATCTGATTCAGTAGTAATTGTAAATTTCACTTTTACTTCACCTGGTTTCCCCAGACGCCCTCCATCATTAAAGGTACAAGGCCTCGTTTCAGATAAGGTATCCATTATCTTTGAGAACTCTCCATCATCTAAAAGCCCTTTATATTTTTCGCTATTCTCTCCTTGTACATGTAGAACATGTACTTCTTTATCCCGAAGTATTTCAACAGTAGTTCTTCCGCGAAAATTAGGATTGCCTACTTCATATTTCACACTTTTGTACATAGTCCAAGTATTTTTACTATTTAGAACATTATTATGCTCAAGATCATTTTTATCAATTGGATGATAAGAACATCCACTATAATAGATAGTCACGAAAAACAACAACGAAAGAAATCTCATTATAATTCCATTTTAATAAGCTTAGCGCAATTCCATGTCATAATTATTCCCTGTTTCACTAGAAATGTCATTCGCAAGAAAGTCCCCATGACGTTCTTTTAATTCTGCGGTGTCTACACCTTCAGTCCAAAAGTTTCCCATTAGAGAATTATCCGTAAAAACACCTGGAGAATTACCATTAGTCCTAGATGCAGTAGATGAGTCTATATACTCATCTCTAAAACCTAGTTGATGACCAAATTCGTGTGCCCTTACGATAGGTTCTGAATCAACATACCAATTCGAAAGATCGTCTCGCCCATTTCCAGCATGTAGAGCTACCGCTAAATGTTCCCCTCTTGAAACAAATCGAATTTTAACCTTTACAACTTTTGAACTGTTTGTCGCCCTATCAATCAAATTAAATTTTTTATTATAGAGTCCTTTTACAGCTTTCCTAGTATCCCTTTTAGCTTTTCTTTTCTGTCTAGAAGTAACATCAGCATCTTTTGTTACTTTTATTTTCACAACAATAGTACAACTTCTTCGTCCAATTCTAAAATCATAGCCATAATTCCACCCATACGGAGGATCTGTCATGTTTTCAGCAACACTTCCCCTCACCTTTCTTGCCTGAAGAATATTCGTTCCAGTATGTTTAATTAACTGTTTATCCCCTTCCCCATTAACTTGTCGCTGCGCTGCCTTCCGCCCCATGACATCCGCCTCCCTCTCCAGGCCCATATCATCATTCACCGCCATCCCCTTACCAAGCACACCAGTAGGTTTCACCCTACCCTCACGCTGCTGCACCACATGCGCCAACTCATGGCCAATCAACTCCTGACCACTAGTCGTATCAGGTTTAAACTGGCCGGGGGCGAAGTGGACATCATTGCCTTGTGCATAGGCTAATGCTCCTACATCCACTGCGCTTTGGGAGTCTTTGTGGATATTGACGTTGGAGAAGTCGTGACCGAAGGTTGTTTCCATTTTTGCTTGTACTTCTTCTGGTAATCCAGTACTCTTGCGCTGTACAGGTTGTTTCTTTTTTCCTTCGCAGTCAGCACATTTTGCTTGGGCAGTTGCACCTAGTTTTACCTGAGCGGGTTTCTTTTCCTTCTTCTTCTCCTGAGCTACACCACTAAACTTTCCTTGAACGGGCTTTTTCTCTTTCTTCTTTGCCTGTAT
>JAHDHB010000352.1 GCA_020631545.1 Saprospiraceae bacterium
GCGTGAGATGGAGTCTGTGCATGTTTTTCACACGCTCACACGTTCTCTTTCACACACTCAACATGCCTGTACGACTATGCTGAATGCAGCTACAGCGCATCCACTACAAACGGATAGCGGGAAAAGCTGCCCAAAAAAATAACTAAAGGCTTTATTCACAAAGAATTAATCATCGAACTCAGATTTGTAGGTGAACAATAGACGTTTCCCACGATGATTGTCCTATGTCCTTTGTCCTTTGTCCTTTGTCCTATGTCAACTTCTCTTTTCAAGCGAAGCGAAAAAAACACTAAGGCAAAAAAAAACCTCGCAGTTGTCCAACCTGAAAAGAGGAGAAAGGGAAGGACAACCGCAAGGGATAGAAAAAAAACGGAACATAATCATTACCAAGCCATAAGCAGAAGCTAGGATTAAGAAAAAGAGGAGGAGGAGAACCGTGCAAACGGTTGATTCTTTAAGCCTAGTCCGCCATAGCTTTTAACAATTTAACGAGGTACATTTGAGAATAGGCCGTTGACAAAACTCCAAATAATTTTATCAGAGCCTTCTACTTGTCCATCCATATTTAAATCGGAGGAGAGATAGACATTAGAGTATCCGTTTTCGACTTTCCAAATAGAACCGTCAAAACCAGAAACGTCGTAGCTTTGATCAACATCGCCACTACACATAGCCCATACTCCAGGTAGTACCTCTACTTGACCTGTACTTGTGAGCGTGAAGGAATCTTCTATGGTAAAATCCAAAACCCCGCTATTCGAATCTAATCGAACAGGTGTTTTAGTCATAATCGGTAGATGATTGCGATGTCGTATAACTACATAGTAGTTGCCAGACACCACATTTTTTAAGGAAACCTCAGAGACGCCGTCTACGTCTACGATTTTTCCATTACGTCTTAGTAAAGCTGGTTGGCTGGAAACTAGGAGAGAAGAATCTAAACTCGATCTTAACTCAATCAGAATCCAGTCAACAACAGCGTCCGGCCCAGTGACGGACAGTACCTTTGTACTGTCCGTCAGCTGAACATCTTGCCCGCCAGTGGGAAACGATCCATTACCAAACAAACCACTGTACGGATTTTGGGCCGGAATAAAACCACCATTTCTTAAGTTATCGTGCATCAATAACGTATTTTCTTCAAAAGCACCTTGTAAAAAAGCTTTGGCTCTCAGTACTGGAGTTCGGCTTATATAAAGTGTTTGTACATTACTTTGAGTATATATCACACTACCATCCGTTTTCACAATCGCTGCCGCAGGTATATGAAACGTGATAGGGATGCTATCAGCCTCCATTCCTTTCTGGAGTGCCGCAATTGAGGTATCTTCTAGTAGGGGAATTATCGTTATATGGCAAATAAGCTGACACACTTCCTCCCCTCTAAAGGTAGCACCTCCAGAAGCATCATTGCTTGTACGAGCGATAGAGGTATACCATTTAATCCCCATATTTCCATTCCCAAATGGATAATCTACGGTGTTCGAATTATCATTCGTCAAATGGCTATTCGTCAGTTTAACTTCAGGAATTCCATAAGCCCCAAGGTTGCCATTTCCAACAAAAATAACCTGCTCTACGCCTTCAATGACATTAGTAGAATCTCCCAACGTCACACTAAACACAAGTTCTGTATTATTGGGATAAATAATGGCCGGGTTCTCTACTCTTAAATACGTCCCATAGTTGCTTTTCTGAGCAAAAGTAGGAGCATTTCCATTATGCTGATTTGCTTGGTGATCATGATACGTAATAATGTCAACGTCAGAGGGATTAGACACATTCTCAAACAAAGAAGCCATCGTAACCCAATTTTGCTCCACACTGATAATACCATCACCATTACAATCAGCATATTTCATATTCAGCGTGTCTAGAACATTCCCTAGAGAATCCCTCGTTTCAAATACATAAGGGACAATAGTTCCATCAGAAAGCTCCAAAGACCAATCCTTCGCCGACTGTGGTAGCCAATCCGTTACGCTTTGAGCAAGATAGCCATCAGGTATGCGCCTAGAGGGCAAAGTTATATTCTGTTCTGCTTGAGCCCTACGATAAGCAAGGGAATTCGCAACCATATCATTCACCCAAGAAAAACCGCTAGCATTATCATAGTCTCCATCAGCATTGGCATCTCCAGGCCAAACACATTTTTTATCTAACTTGATCGTATAACGCAAAAACTCTACGCCAAAATCAGTTAAAGCCTGAACTTCCAAAGTGATTTCATCATAACCTGGATGTGGATTAGAAAAATCCAATTCCAAAATCCAATCGTTATAGCCTCCAAGGACGGCGACATCATCCTTAACAACAGCATCCTGAGGATAAATATTCCAACTTAGTGTACCTGGATAGGCCGTATTGCCAAAACTAGCTGAATAATAAGCTTTTTGAGGATTGCTATACCCTACACAAACATTCTTCGGCCCTTCAATATATCCTGAGCGGACAGCATTAGGATTCAAGCAAGTATTGTCCGAAGTTTGTAGGTTTTCAATCTCATAGCGAATATTATTTTCCTTATAGAAGGTCGTACTTAAATTGTTGGCAACGGTAATAATTTCCGTTGTAGGAAAACCATGTTCATCAATACGGATAAGATCAAACTGCCAAGGAGGTGTTCCTTGAATCAAGGAAACTCGAAGGCTATCCATTGAAAAATCACAAGCAATCATTTCTGCATTCCCATAAGCATCAACTACAATACGGTTGGTCGCCGAAACACAACCATTGACATCATAAACCATCGCTGTGATGATGTCGCCATTTTTCAAATAATCGGCAATAAAAGTGTTGGTACTACCATCTTGAACTAAACTACCATTGCGAAAAAAAGCATGGCGGTTTGAAGCAGGTGTCACTTCAAATTCAAGAGGAGCACTAGGACAGGAGGGGGTAGAATAGTTGGCGGATAATTGCCATTCGACCAAGGAAGAACTACACACCTCAAATTCTCGAGAGTAAAGTTCTAACCCTGTAAGAAAAGCACAAGTAACTAAGCATCGATAACGGCCTGAGCCAGAAATAGTAAAGGTACTGTCTCCAATTTGAGTACTTTGAAGAACACCATCTTTATACCATTGATAAGTATTGTTTGCTGTTAGTCCTCCAGCTATAACACTTAGGGTACTACTATTTTCTAGCGTCACACCAATCTCATCTTGAGATACAAATTCATTAAGATTTGGAAACCAAGTCATTTTAGAAAACAAATCGCCTAAAGAAAACCGATTGAAAGCTAAAACCATTCGATCTAGGCTCGTCAAATATTCAAGAGGAGGTAATTCTTCAAGATAGTTTTCGTGTAAATACAAAAACTCCAAGTTGGGAAGTCGAAAATTAGGAATATGATGCAATTCATTCTTATTCAGATCCAAAATTTCTAACTTCGGCAATCTAAAATCAGGAACAGCAACAAGGTTGTTTTCTGCTAAATCTAAAAACGCAAGGTTTTGAAGTTTAAAGTTAGGGATGTTCGTCAATTCATTACCTCTCAAATTGAGCGCTTCCAAATAAGGTAAATTACTAAAGTCGGGTACACTCGTAATTTGATTATGCCTCAATGTCAAAGAACGTAAGCTATCCAGATATTGAAAATCTGGTGCATTCGTAAATAAGTTCCAACCCAAGTCCAAGGTTCTCAACTTAGGCAAGCCACTAAAGTTGGGTACTTGGGTCAATTTATTTCTTGCTAAAGAAAACGAAATCAACTCCGTACAAACAAGATCAGGAAATTCAAAAAAGAGATTATTGTTTAAGTCCAACCTACGCAAATTGGGGAGTTGAAAATCCTGTAAACTTGGCAAATCAGTAAGAAAATTCTCACCAACCAACAACACCTCTAGCGTATTCGACTGAAATTCAGGAAGAACGCTAATTTTATTTCCACTTAGATCTATCGTATTTATATTCGGAAGTTGAAAAGAAGGAACATTTTCCAACTCATTGTAAGATGCTACTAATCGCTCCAACTTTGGAGCCTGAATATTGCCCAAGCTGGTCAGACTATTCCCAGCAAGCCCCAAATAAATCAATTCAGGGAAATAGACGTTTGGAAAACTTCCCTGCAAGTTATTTCCTGTTGCTGCTGCTGCATTCTCATCATCCATCTCCAACACTGCCACAGAGCAGCCATCCGCCGTCAACGTCACTCCATACCATGTCGCCACCGGATCATTCAAGTTCCACGAATTAGTCCAATTATCGCCTCCTGTATTTGTATAAATTTTTACGAGTTCTAAAGAATCTTGCTCCAAACAAGGTGTATAAGTATAAGCATCGGCACCATAACCAAAATCCCAGAATAAGACCGTAAACAGAAAAAAAAGCTTTGTCATAGTGGCGTATTTTGTAATATGGAGAATAATAGCGGGTACTAGCCCCGGTCGCCTACCTTCTTCAAATTGGCAATGAATTTCGTTTCTATTACAAATGTAGCCGAGAATACGACTAACCCCAACTTTTAAACAGGACAATCCTAGCATATTGTTGTGTTTTTTTGCTTTATGACAAAATCATAAAAATGACTAAATAGCGTTTTATTTAATGACAAACAATCTATTAAAAATAATTATTACCAACATTAAAGTTGCAAAAAAATAATAATTTCTTTATTCGATTGGAGATAAAAACCCCTACTTTTTTAGACGAAAGAAGTAAAAATCGGGTAAAACATTTTTTGGTAACGCGTAAAAAAGCCTATTTCGGAGCTATTCTATATCTTTTAAAACGTAGTAAAAGACATTTTCGTTTATCTCAAAAAATGATTTCCTCTAGAATAAATCACTGATTTTATTCTACTTTACATTTACGCAATATGCTTTATCTTTAGTTTTAAGAAAACGCCTTCTTTCAATAAATAAAATGTGACAGTCAAAATGAAATAACCATTTAATCATACATATAACTACACCTTTTTAAACACAAGAAAAGAGATCAAATTAAATTGATTATCAATATATTCCAATACAAAAAGTATCCTTTGCCTTGCAATAATTGTATATAAAAACAAGCATAAAAGGTTTTGAAAAAGATGCTCCTTTCCTCCAAAAACAATCGTTGATTTCTTATGAAAAATGGCCAAAACGAGGTTGTAATGTTTTTAACGAAACTTTCAGAAACTATTGAAAGTTTGAAAAATTTAACTTAGCTTTGTAGTATCAAAAAACAAAAATCCTCATGATGATAAAAATACTCGACAAGCTAATCCCCAAAAAAGAGCCCGCCTTAAGTTGGTTCGCTGTGCTAGCTTCTTCTGCAATTATTATTATGCTGGTTACATTCGGTATCTATCTACTGGGTGAATATGGCATCGCGCTTTTTGTCGTTACACCGCTTATTGTCGGATTTCTTCCTGTTTTAATTAAGGGATACCGAAAAACACTCACGAAAAAAGAAAGTATGACCGTTTCCTATGGAACACTTATCCTGCTCTGCTTTCTAATGTTAGCCTTAGCCTTTGAAGGAATTATATGCTTGGTAATGGCCGCACCAATAATGATACTAATGACCTTTATAGGAAGCTTACTAGGGTATAAAGTGATTCAGAGCCACCAATCAAACTTTCCTTTAACAATAGGCCTAATCGTCATCCTAATGCCTGTTTTTATGGCGTTTGATGTGCATTTGACGCAAAGTGGATACGACAAGCAACTTACACCCGTTACAACAACCGTTGAGATTGCTGCACCAATAGAAACGGTTTGGAAAAATGTTGTTGAGTTTCCAGAAATGGATGCCCCTCAAGAATGGCTGTTCAAAACAGGCATTTCCTACCCCATTCGAGCTAGAATCGAAGGAAAAGGCGTGGGAGCGATACGATATTGTGAGTTTTCTACTGGCGCATTTGTAGAACCTATTGACGAATGGAATGCACCTTACAGCCTAAAATTTCACGTAATTGAGCAACCTTTTCCCATGAAGGAACTATCTCCTTACGGTGAAATTCATCCTCCACACTTAGAGCATTATTTCATTTCCAAAAAAGGACAGTTTCAACTAGAAAGCTTACCCAACGGCAATACACGGCTAGAAGGAACGACTTGGTACTATACCAAAATACGTCCTGCATTTTACTGGAATGAGTGGTGTGCATACTTAATTCACGCCATACATGGGAGAGTTTTAAACCATATCAAACAACAAGCAGAAAGCACAAAATCTTAATCAAGATGCTACCCATACACACCATCATTAAAACCCTTGCTTTAGAGAGCAGTTTGCTTATTTTCCTGGTAGCCTGCGGTCTTTTAGCTGTAGATTGGCACTTTCAAGCCGTCCTCTTGGTATTCTTAGTGCAACTTGTCTCTTGGCTTCATTATCGCCATCGATATTACAAAAACGATAAGCATTTGAAAATAAGTGCTGTAGCATTTAGTTTCGTGCTCTTTCTTCCAATGCTGATTAGTTCTTCTCCACTTAGTTTGGAAATAGGCTTCTTAGTTGCGATTACGCTATTATATTCGCGGCATTTCCGCAATCTCCTCCATTGGAAAAATAGGCCAAAATCCTTCTGGAACCTTTAAACGCTCAACCATGAATTACTCAATATTAAGCTATTGCTTGTACATCATTATTACCTTTTTGGTAATCGTACAAGCAGGACAAGCCCTATACAAGAGTGGCCAATATTTCCTCCAAAAAATCTTCCAAGATGCCGCTATCGCCACAGCAATCAATAAGCTATTGCTCCTAGGGTATTATTTATTAAATATCGCATACGTCTTACTCGTTTTGCAAACGCAAGATCAAGCAACGGATATACAGACCACGCTAGAGATGGTCAGCCAAAAAGCAGGATTCATCATTTTAGCACTAGCAGCTATGCACTTTTTTAATTTGGTGGCCTTCACTTTGTGGCGCTATTATACATATTCTACTGAAATTCAAAACAACAAGATATGATACATTACACTCTTCTTTTGTACACTATCTACCTCGTCATTAGTCTAGCACTTACGATATGGGTAGCACAAGTCTTATTCAAAAATGCGCAAGTATTTTGGAAAACCATCTTCAAACAAGACGTAGAGCTAAGCAACTCTGTCAATCAATTACTCAAAATTGGCTTTTACTTGGCCAGTTTTGGTTTTATCCTATTTCTATTGCCGATTTATCAAACCATCGATAACTATCGTGAACTTTTCGAAGTTAGTAGCTTTAAAATAGGTGGAATCATTCTAATGCTTGGCCTTATGCACTTCTTTAATGTTTACATCCTCTTCCGATTACGTAGAAAAGCTTTGGCTTATGGCGATAGTTTTGAGGTACACCCTCACTTTGGAAAAGGCAAATAGTTTTCGACGCTGTCGCTTGGAAAAACAGGTGGACAAAGGACATAGGATAAAAGATAATTTTCGAGCTATTGAAATATATTTTTTTGTCAAAAAC
>JAHDHB010000353.1:0-4530 GCA_020631545.1 Saprospiraceae bacterium
GCTTCTAGGATAGCTTCCTTTGCTTCATTTTGAGCTTCTTGGACTGATTTTTTTGCTTCATTTTGGGCTTCTTGTACCGATTTTTCTGCCCATTTTTGAGTGTACTCAATGGAGAATGCAAGGCTAGCGAGATCCCTTAAATTGTCTAAATGTTTTTGATAAGCGATATAATCCTTTTTGTTCATATTAGCAACTCGGAGTGTTTCTGCTGCTTCTTTTAATCCTGCTGCTTTAAAATCTTTTTTCGCTGTAGAAATCATCAAGACTTTGCTACATCGTCAAAATCGTTAACCTTTATAATTATGCTTTCTGGATATAACGCGGTTATAGACTCTTTTTTGAATAACTCCTTTTGAGCCTGAGATAGTTGTAACTCATCATTATTATGTATCCCAAAGAATTTTGTACCTCCTCGGTATACATAATCAATTCCATGTCCTAGATCGAAATAAACTATGCTTATGGAGTATACTTTTTTGATATTCTTGTACTTTTGCCCTGATCCAAGGTGTTCTACAATAGCTTTACTTTGGGCAAATAGCATCCGTAGAAAATAATCTATAGCGTAAGTTGTTTGGACTTCAATAATAATTAATTCTCCTTTACTGTTTTTTACAAAGATATCAACTCGATTATATTTTTGATCTTTTTTAGCCTGATTAGATTCGCCATCTAGAATTTCTGTTATGGTTACTTTTTCGTTGAGCACGACACTTAGAAATCCTTCAAGGATGCCAAAGTTTGCTTTATTACGCAATACACGCTTAATCGCCCAATCAAATCGAATGTGTGTTTGTTTGTATGTATCCATTTCTTTGTTCTTGAATTCTATGCAAATATACAGGATTTTTATGTGCTATGCCACCATTTTGGGGATGTTAAACTAACATTTTGATATTTTTTGAGAATAAAAAAGGGGCAAACGATATTTAACCGTTTTCCCCTTTTCAAAATATTTTTAACTGCTATTTAGGCAAAAGTCTCTGTACCACCAAAGTGGAATGCACCTTCGATAGCAGCGTTTTCGTCAGAATCTGAACCGTGAACGGCATTTTCTCCAACACTAGTTGCATATTTAGCACGGATAGTACCTGGTGCAGCATCAGCAGGATTGGTAGCTCCGATTAGTTTACGGAAGTCCTCAACGGCATTGTCTTTTTCTAAAATAGCCGCAACAATAGGGCCAGAGGTCATAAACTCTACCAACTCTCCATAGAACGGACGTTCTGCGTGAACTGCATAAAATTGTTTTGCTTTATCTGTAGTCAAATGCGTCATTTTCATAGCAACAATGCGAAATCCTGCATCGTTCATCATTGCAAGGATAGGTCCAATATTGCCTGCTTTTACAGCATCTGGTTTAAGCATTGTAAGCGTTCTGTTACCAGCCATTATCTCGTTATTTTTTGTAAGTGGCAGAAGAATAAGCTTTAAAAGGAGTATTCTCTTGTCACTTTGGTCATGATTTTGCGTTAGCGGTGCAAAAGTAGGCAATTATTTTCAAAAAAATAAAAATTATAGAGCATTTTAGTAGAAAAGGGGAACATGTAAGGAGATTAAAACTGTTGCTATACAAGTTTGAAAACTATTCCCTTTTAGAAGAAACTTTCATTAGACATTTATTAATAATATTCTACACTCAAAAATGAAGGATTTGAGTAAATTGAGCACTTCATTATCAATAGTTTAGTTAAAAAAAGAGACTAATGCTCATTTTTTTTGGTTTAGTCGTATATTTTTGTGACTTTCGTAAATTATTTTCAGAAACCATGTTGGTATACCGATTAAAATTTGCAAACGAAAGACTTGAAATCCAATGGAAAATATTGATCAATTAAAGGAACTTTTGGCTACGCCTAAAAAAATCGCCATCGTTTCACACAGAAATCCTGATGGTGATGCGCTGGGTTCTTCGTTAGCTTTATTTCATTATTTATCTCGCCATCGACATGATGCAACGATAGCTTTTCCATCGGCTTATCCAACCATTTTTAATTGGATGCCTGGGGCTGAATACATCTTAAACCATGATCTACAAGCCAAGAAATCAGATAAATTGATTGCGGAGGCAGATATTGTTTTTTGCTTAGATTTTAATGCGCTTTATCGTATTGATAAATTAGGGGAATCCATTGCAGCTAGAGAAGAGGTAACTAAAGTCTTAATTGATCATCATTTAGAACCCGATACTTTCGCAGATTATATGCTTTGGGATACAACTGCTAGTTCAACTTGTGAGTTGGTTTTTGATTTTATTTCGCTTATGGGGGATAAAGCTTTGATCGATGATCTTATAGGTGAATGTATTCTCACTGGAATTTTAACGGATACAGGTTCTTTTCAATACAGCACTTCTGCTAAGTTATTTCGTATCGTAGCAGATTTGAAGGATCTAGGCATTGATGATACTGAATTACATAATAAAATATTTAATAGTCTTACCATAAAACAATTGGATATTTTAGGTTTTTGCCTGACAACTGCCTTGGAGATTATTCCTAAATATAATACAGGAATGATTGTTTTGACTAGGGAGGACTATAAGCATTTTCGTATTCAACGAGGTGATACAGAGGGTATTGTTAATTATATTCTTAAGGTAAGGCGGTTGAAAGTTGCAGCGCTTATAAGTGAACGAGATGGGTTTGTTAAATTATCCTTGCGCTCCAAAGGTGATTTTTCGGTTCAAGAAATAGCTACTACGCATTTTGGTGGTGGTGGACATAAAAATGCTTCTGGAGGGTTCTCTAAGATGAGTTTAAGAGATACGGTAAATAAATTTAAAGATGTACTTCCTAGCTATAAGGCGCAATTAGAAGAGCCTTATTAATGTGAAGCATTGGCAGTACATCCAAGACATGACTATGGTGTTGCTTTAGATGTTTTAACCTTTGTTGTACGTTTTTCATGATTTAATTTTATTGCTATGCGTTTTTTGCCTATTTTAGCTTTTATAACAGTCATTTTTCTAGTAGAGGCTTGTCAAAGTGATGTTCCTTCTGGCTTCACTCGTTCCAAATCTGGAATGGTCTACAAGCATCACATAAAAGGTGATGGAGAAAAACCTACCGTAGGATGTAGGGTTTTCTATCATGTTGATTTTCGTCGTGAAGATTCTGTTATTACTAGTTCGAGGATGCAAGGAAATCCTGTTGATCTTACCATCTCTCCAGTTGATGACAATAATTTTCTTCGCGAAGCATTAATGATGATGGCCGTTGGAGATAGTCTGACGATGATTCGCCTAAAGGATTCTGTGCGGAATCCTTTGCCTGCTGATTTCAAATCTGGAGATATTATTTATATAGATTTAGCACTAAAGTCTTTCCTGTCTAAGGAAATGGTGCATAAAGATAAAGCCAAAGTACTAACCGAGTTTACGCGTAGCCCTCTTGGAACTTACCTCAAATGGGAACTGGAAACAAAGAATCCTAAACCTAAGATTGGTGATGGATTGGTTTATAATGTTCAACTCAAGAAAGGGCAATCAACCGTTTTTTCTTCCTATAAAAATGAGATGCCTAATAGAATGCAAATTCCTGGGAATATAAATGAAGTTATAAAGGAGAATCCAATTTTGGAAGCTTTGACTTACATGGGGAAGGGAGATAGCCTTCGAATAGCTGTCGAATATGATTCCGTTCCTAGGCTTTTTAAGCCTGAATGGGGATTTCAAAGCGGAGATATTGGTGTTTTTGAAATGAGTATCGCAACCATTTTAACTAAAGAAGAGGTCGAAAGGGAGAAGGCTGAATTTGCAGCCATTCAAAAAGCAAAACAACAGGAGGAAGAGGAAAAAAGGCTCAAAAATGAGCCTTACAGACAGCGTTATGAGGACGTGAAAAAGAATACACAACAAATCGTCAAGGATTATAAAGCAGGTAAAATTAAGCCTAAATCTACAATAAAAGGACTCAAATATATGATCGTTGAGCAAGGAACTGGCCCTAGTGCTGGGGAAGAAGGTTTGGTTTCTGTTCATTATTCTGGTTTCCTTACTGATGGAACGGAGTTCGACTCCTCTTTTAAACGAGCAAAACCTATTGATTTTACCTTGGGGCAAGGACATGTTATCGAAGGTTGGGATATTGGGATTGATTTGTTGAAGGAGGGAGGCAAAGCCTATTTTTTTATTCCCCCGAATTTAGCTTATGGAGAATTGGGGAGCCCTCCTAGAATTCCAGGTAATTCAGAGCTTGTATTTTATGTGGAACTAGTCCAAGTAACGTTGTAGGAGGAGAAATACTAAATAATTAGTGAAGGTTAGTGTGTCTATTTAACAAATGCACTAACCTTTTGCTTTTTTCATTGTTGTAGGTACTATCTTTAAATTTGTTTACCCAGCGAATTCCCTGTATAGCATTCGTGAGAAACACTTCATCTGCATTTTCTACCAGACGTACATTGATTTTTTTAGGTTTAATAGTCAATGAAGTATGCTTTTTGATAAGGCGAATTACATTTTTTCGCATGACACCCAAAACACAACCTTCCTTTGCTGATGGTGTGTAAAATACATTGTTTTTTACT
>JAHDHB010000353.1:4540-7361 GCA_020631545.1 Saprospiraceae bacterium
AAGCTTCTACCACTCTACCCTTCTCATTAATTAAGAAGCAGTCATCCAATCCTTTTTCTTGTCGATATTGTGCTGCAAGAATGTAGGGTAACGATTGGCAAGTTTTAAAATTGCTTAGTTTTGTACGGGGTAATTTTACTTGATGGAACAGTCCAAGACTTAGGCCTTTTTCATTTAATTGAAAATGATTTTTTTCTAATGGCGTTTGCTGTATAAGGAATTGAGATTGATTGGATGTTGGAGTATACAACCCCCCAGTGGCTCTAAATACTGTTATGCGTATGCGAGAATTAGATTGGGAGGTTATTTTTTTGATTTCTTGTGCAAAGAAGTGAGGGGAGTAATGATTAGGAATCGTATAACCTAAGTAGGCCATTCCTTTTTGCAAGCGATTGAAATGATCAATCAAAAAGGGCATTTTGCCATCCAGCATTCTAATAGTTTCAAACAAGCCATCACCATATAAAAAACTGCGATTATTAGCATAAAGCAATGGAGCAGTATCGTCTAGTATTGTACCGTTCAGATTGACCATACATCATTTATCTAGTCGGGATGTGATGATTAATGGATGATGGTTATGTGTAGGGACGGGATGCATTGCGTCCCTACAAATAACCACACCACCATCATCCATTAATAACATTGCCGTGTTTTCGTGTCGTAATACACTAGATGTCCATTTCAGGAATATCACCTGAAACAACTAATTTACCTGCTGTTTTTTCTCTAATTTTTTCTATCGTGACACCAGGCGCGCGTTCTAGCAAATGAAATGCATTATTGCGTATTTCCAAGACTGCCAAGTCTGTAACAATTGTTTTTATGCAATTCACTCCAGTCAAAGGCAAGGAGCATTTTTCTAGTAATTTGGAAGCACCAGCGCGATTTGTATGTCGCATAGCTACAATGATATTACGAGCAGCAGCAACCAAATCCATGGCTCCGCCCATTCCTTTGACCATCTTACCCGGTATTTTCCAGTTGGCAATGTCTCCGTTTTGAGCGACTTCCATTGCTCCAAGTACCGTTAAATCAATGTGTCCGCCACGGATCATTTCAAAACTTTCCGCAGAACTGAATAAGGAAGCACCAGGTAAGGTCGTTACCGTTTGTTTGCCTGCATTGATTAAATCAGCGTCAACATCTTCCTCTTTGGGAAACGGGCCCATTCCAAGCAATCCATTTTCAGATTGAAGGAAAACGGTCATATTTTCAGGGATATAATTTGCAACAAGGGTAGGAATACCAATTCCTAAATTGACGTAATAGCCATTTTTGAGTTCCTTAGCTATTCGTTTGGCAATTCCGTGTTTATCTAAAGCCATATTAATTTTTTAAAAATCAGCGTGAATGAAAAAGGAATGAATTAGGTTATGATATTTTATCATTTCCTACTTGCTCAATTGTACGGTACGCTGTTCAATGCGTTTTTCATAATCAGTTCCCTTAAAAATTCGTTGAACAAAGATGCCTGGAGTGTGAATATGATTAGGATCTAGCACACCAGGTTCTACGAGCTCTTCTACTTCTGCAATGGTGATTTTTCCCGCCATCGCCATCATGGGATTGAAATTTCGAGCAGTACCTTTAAAGATGAGATTCCCTAAAGTATCTCCTTTCCAAGCTTTCACAATCGCGAAATCAGCATGAAGTGCTTCTTCAAGAATAAACCAACGGCCATTGATTTGTCTCGTTTCTTTTCCTTCTGCGATTTCAGTTCCATAGCCAGTAGCTGTGAAAAAGGCAGGAATACCAGCACCGCCAGCTCTGATTTTTTCGGCTAAGGTACCTTGAGGCGTCAATTCTACTTCTAGTTCCCCAGAAAGTAATTGACGTTCAAACTCTGCATTTTCTCCAACATAAGAAGAAATCATTTTCTTGACTTGGCGAGTTTTCAACATCAAACCAATACCAAAATCATCTACTCCAGCATTATTAGAAATACAGGTCAATCCTTTTGCCCCAGAACGCACTAAGGCAGAGATGCAGTTTTCAGGTATTCCACAAAGGCCAAAACCGCCAAGCATCAA
Source organism: Saprospiraceae bacterium (assembly GCA_020631545.1). GTDB lineage: Bacteria > Bacteroidota > Bacteroidia > Chitinophagales > Saprospiraceae > JAHDHB01. Next base: position 6,574 of record JAHDHB010000353.1, read on the forward strand.
TACCGAACCGTCCTTAATATCTCGAACAGCTTCATCGGCATTTTTAACTAATTTATTCATATAGTGGCTTTTTTAAATTTTTGCTAAAATAAGGATAATTAAAACGGTATAATAATAAACTACCTCTAAAAATAAAAGAGTGCCCCAACAAATGTCAAGGCACTCCATATTTTAGAACGGTATAGCAGCTTTGTTTTTTATCAACCTTGAGGAGACACGTCTTAACTAGCCAACCTGTAATTCCTCACTCGTAATTCGCGCTTAGCGCAGCAAAGTAACATCTCCAGTTAAGACTTCTTTTCTTCCATCAGGCATACGAAGTACGATATTGTAGACGTATACATCTTGAGGCATTCCTTCCAATTCAAAATTTCCATCCCAACCAGCATCGTTTTCGTTATTAAAAACTAATTCTCCCCATCTAGAGTAAATCTGGAAAGTTTCTATCGTAACATTTCCACTGAATTCTACCTTGAAGAAATCATTTTTTCCGTCACCGTTAGGAGAGAATGCGTTTGGTACACCGAAGTTTGGAGGTAATACTGTAACCGTGATGGTCTCTTGTTGTAAACACCCTGCATCGGAAACTGTATTTACCGTATAGGTTGTCGTTTGCAATGGACGAGTAAGGACAACCTCGTTCGAACTAGCTAGAATACCTGTACTAGGCGCCCATTGATAGGTCAAATTCCCAATCGGATTTGTGCTAGAGGTACTGGTGTTAGCCGATAAGGTAATGGTGTCTCCTTGATAAATCACAGGATCAAAAGGATCAATATTAAGAGTGA
>JAHDHB010000354.1:0-3977 GCA_020631545.1 Saprospiraceae bacterium
CAAAGTCTCTGCTTGTAATTTCGTGTTTAAAAAACAACAAAATGGAAGCATGTAGTATATATAAGCATAACGTGGTATACTAGACGCAAAAGACTTACAAGAGGGCGGCAACCTTTTTAAAATACCTAACCACTTGGTTCTGGCTTTTCCAGCATAAAGATTTTTGGGGTGTATTGCCACTTGTCAAAAGAGGGAGAAATTGGTACGCAAGTGCTAAAAACCTGTTTTTTGGATGTTTAGGCTTTAGAACGTGCTTACCAATTTCTTTCTTGGGTTGAATTTGGATATCCATTTTGGAGAGGATTTCTCTTGTTAATTCTTAAGATTAAGCAAAGGGATGACATTCTCTTACACCAGAAATAAACGGTGAAGATTTTCGCTTTTTATAGAATAAAATACTTGTACCTAAATGGAAGATGGAGCTGGAAAAGAATAAAATAGCGCTCAAAGATGAAGGCAAAAAAACCTATCAGCAGCAAGGAATCTACTTGTTATGATTTGCTAAAAGCGACTTCTTGTGAAACGCCTCCTACTTGTACAATTAGGGTATAATTTCCAGCAGCTAGCGCAAGACTAGAAAAATCAACAATTGGCTCTTGGCTTGTTTCATCATAAATAATTGCGCCCGTTTCAGTCATAATAGTTACTTGAACTTCGGGGTCATTTTTGCTATAAGTTTTTTGGCTCCCAAATTCAAGCACAATCGGCTTAGTCGTAAGCCCCTGCATGATAGCGATGTACCCGCTTCCTTCCATAAAACATTCACTCATCACTACAGCAGTAGCAGTTTCTTTGGCCTGAACAGACTGAGGAAGGAATTGGAATGAGGCAAGAACTAATATGCTTAAAAATGTAAACACTTTACGAATTTTCGTTTGAGAATTACTTGGTGTGTTCTTAGTTTGAAACTCACGCTGAACTAGGATAGTCGCTTGGTTAACATTGAAATTAGGACTATTTTTCACTGAATTCGTTGCAAATTGCATAGTAAATAAGTTTTAGAAGTAATACCGAATATTCGGTTGCTTCTTTAGTCGCCGTAGAAAAGAATAACAACAACAAAATTCAACGTTTTTTTTAAAAAAAAATTCTTCAAGACTAAAAAACCATAAACCAGCACCAAGAAGACAATAAATTCAATGCTGATTATCAAGTAGATACCACACACATTAATCATTAACGTTCTGTGTATTATTTTTGAGTTTTTTTTTCATTGTTGCAGTATTTTTTTGCTATTCTCCATTATTTCGAAGTATATTTGAACGCTAAACGAAATGATTGATGAAAGACAACGACATCGAATTAATACAAGAAATTCGGAAAGGGTATTTACATCGAAGACGTGCAGAGACGAAACTTTTTCAGCAATATCAATACTTTGTTCAACAAGCCGTCAACAAATATGCCTTAGATGAGTCCGAACTAGAAAGTGCTTATTGTGATGCTTTTATGGCCTTGGTCGAACAGATTCTCGATGGCCGGTTCCGTGGTGAATCTTCTACCAAAACCTACTTGTACCGTATTTTCAATAATAAATGCTTGGATGCTGTTCGAAAAAATGCTCGCGACAAACGAAGTATTCACGACACCGCCTGGATCGAAGATTGGACTCACTTGTCAAGTAGGGCGATCAGTGCCTTAAAAACGCTGATAAATCAAGAAATGATAGAAGAAGTCAAGCAGGCGTTTAAAAAACTTGGCGAAAAATGCGCAATGCTATTAACGAACTGGGGAAGGGGCTATTCCGCAAAAGAGATAGCCGATATGTTGGGGTATAAAAATGCGCATACGATACGAACGACAAAGAGTCGATGCATGGATAAACTCCTAGAAGACGATAAGTTGAGAGAACAATTGAAATAATTCTTTTAGTACAAAAACATGGATAAGCAAGAAATACATAAATTGGCAGAACGTTATCTAACAGGCGATTTGGATGCAAAGGAGAAGCAAACTGTAGACGATTTGCTTGAAACGGATAACGCATTTGGGCAGGTATTTTCTAGATATTTGATAGCAAATCAAGAAGCCAAAGAATTGGCCAGAGCAAAGTGGAAGGAAGAATTAATGACCCATTTCAAGAAGGAGGAACAACCAACTTCTTCTGTAGAAAGTAAAAAGGGTCGCTTGTTTTATTTACGTCGTCTTGCTGCCGTTGCAGCCGTTTTTCTACTCGTTTTTGGTGCATTTTGGTTATGGAATAAGTCCCATTCGCCCAATTTATTCGCTGATGCCACAAGCGAAGTTTACCAAGCACGTATTGATAAACTGGATAAACGTTCTGAGGAAAGTCAATTCAAATTTCTCTTTGATAATAAAGACTTTAAACAAGCACAACTTTTTGCAAAAAAACAATTTACCATAGCCGATGAGATGGATAAAATGCTGTGGCAAGAACGTCAAGGTTTTTGCCTTTGGCAATTGAAACGTTGGGAAGAAGCCTTAGTTGTATTTAAAGATTTAGAAAAAAATGACATCCTCCTAGCAAAGAAAAATCCAGCACTCTGGTACCAAGCAATAACCTACCTAGGAATGGAGGATAAGGAACAATGTAAGCAAGTACTAGAACGTATCTTAGCTTCTCCAGAACATAATTATATGGTAAAAGCGAAGGATTTGCGAAAGCAATTGTAGTGTTAATTAAGGAAAGGAATTAACGCTTTTCTATTTTCAGGATACAATTCTTTCCCTTCCTTTCCATCAAATTCATTCTTATACGCCTGATGCTTTGCCTTTGCATAACTCGCTACAGTAATCAAACTAGCAAGCAAAAATACAGCGACTGACAAGGTATGGGCTAGCACCAAAAAGCCAATTTTTAATCACCTAGGTACTTTGCTCCATTTCCCATGGCATAATATTCCTCTACCGTCTTAAAAAAGATAGGATAATGGGCTTTTAATTGCCTAGCAATTTCTTCTACAATCTCCAACATATCCGATTCCACCCCCTCATGGCTCAATCTGCCTATCAAGGTCTTATGCCAATTTTTCACGGACATCGTAATCGTGAAAGAAACGACTTTATTGGCTAAATTTAAGACATTAAATGCTTCATTGGTCGAAGGATTCGCACGAATATCATCGTATTCAAAATGCTTCTTTTCCTGCTCTACATTGTTAATAATTTGCTCTTGCGTATCTCTGAAATTGTGGTAGTTTTTAGTCTTCAATAACTTGAATAAAGGTTGATCTTGCGCCTTAGTTTTGGAAGAAGTCAACCGCGCTACGGTTGCCTCATTATGGGCTACAAACTCTAATTCCGTTTCCAAGGCACACCCTGCGATCAAAAAGGTAACATATTCATCATTATAAACGCTTCGATGCTCATACTCATCAATCATCCGTTTATTAAAAAGGCTAGAATCTCCTTTTTTATCTTTGAAAGATAAGTAGGTAATGCGACTATTAAACTCCGCATGTTGCTCATATTCAGGTCGTTCAGTGTCGATGTTCATGGTATCAAAAAGCGTTTTAGCAGCAGCTGTAATCCGACTTTTTTTAGTAATTAGTACTCCTGTTTTAGTGACTAAATCGTACTCTACGACACCTCCAGCGGCTTCTATGAGCTGCTTGTGTTTGAGTTGATATTTGTTGGGCATTATTGTTATTTACTTAATTAATATTTCATGATTAATTCAAGTGGTAGTTCTAACACACTCGCAATTTCCTCATTTGTTAATCCTTTTTGCCTCAGAAACCTTATGTTTTTTGAACGTCTTCTATTGCTCTCTACATTAATTCTTATGAATTCAAGGTCAAAATCTGTTAGCTCTTCTCCTTCTTCTTTATTTTCCAGAATGGCTTCTCTACAGCCAAGTTCATATTGATAATCTAAGGTGTTTTGGTAATCATTCTTACGATGTTCGTAGTATTCTTTTGGATATTTCATATTCGTGTTTTGGTATTTAAATTTGCAATTTAACTAATGAGACAAAAGCTACCATTCTAATAGGAAGTATTTGAAACTCTACTTAG
>JAHDHB010000354.1:4077-7348 GCA_020631545.1 Saprospiraceae bacterium
CTTAGAACTTAAGAACTTCTTCAAGCGTTAAGTTTAAAAAACTCGCAATATCTTCATTAGATATACCAAGTTTTCGGAATCCTTGAATAGCATTTCTCCTCGCCTCTATAGCTTTACTTCTTTCCAACTCTAAAGCAGTTTTGGCAGCTTCTAGCTTTGGACTATATTCCTTTTCTTTCTCCTCCCTTCCTAGTTCACGCTGATAATCCAGCGTATTTTGATAGTCGTTATGTCGTTTCATAAATTCGTAGTATTTTTTTCGTCGTTCTTCTGAAAAACCTGCTATCCTTGCTATGGCAAATACTTTTTGAAATATCGCTTCTTCGAAGCCTTCGGGGATTTCCGTCATCGTCGAAAGCTCTTTTAATAAGTATACCCATTTATCGAATAGTGTCTCCAATTCTTTTATTGTCTTCTTAAAGTTAGGGACTTCTAGGTAGAATTGCCCGAATTTGGAATAAAAAATGTTTCCATCTTGGTCTTTTAGCCTGATTTTATGCAATACTCGCTTCTTTTTCTTCAATTCTTTTTCTGGAAATCGAAAATTGAGCACGCTTATGATGAAAATTGCTGGTAGTTCGTAGTCCCAATTTCCTTTTGGGCCTTGTTGACGTATTACAAAAGAAGGATAATACAAACTTCTGTCCCTGATATTTTTCTGAGAACCGTTCTGCATCTCTAAAATGTACCGCTCCTTCTTCATCCCCTCTGCATTCACATCAAAAATCGCTCTTCGGTCTTTCTCATTTTCTCCTAAATTCTCCAAAGGGAGCAAGGTCAAATCTTGTATTTGATGATCATCTGGTAAAATTTGATTTAGAAAATGAATCAATAGCTCCTTGTTTTCTGCTGTCCCAAATAATAGTTTAAACCCAAAATCGGTAAGCGGATTGACAAATACTCCTTTGTCCTTCATGTCTTCGTTTTTTTTTCGTGATTAAAGTACCCCTTCATATATAAGTGTCAGAAAAGGCCCTTTTTCCATAAAAAAAAATCGACTTTTTTTCAACATTTACATTTTGCACTTAAGAAAACACTTTACAAAAAAAACGCTAAGCCATACTAAGCATGAGCTAGGAGCGAAAACACTCAAAACGCATTAGGTAAATAAAATTTCATCAAACCCCTCAAAAAATATTAAATCTTATCTTTTTTCTAAACAACCACAAACCAACAACCAATAAAATAAAAGCAAATCCCCAATACCAAGAATTTCTGGTTTCTCCTACTAGTCCTTCCATCACCGCTGGGTTTCCAATCGCAACAAAAGCGGCCCAATTTCTAGGAGCAGGATCCTTTTTTAACAGTTTCAATTTTGCTTGGCGTAAAGCTTCATCTTTGGGTAAATTATTCGTCAGATTCTTATAAAAAATCGCCATCAAGGCAGCTGCCGCCTCCTCTTTGACTTCCCATAAACTGGCAACTACGCTTTGTGCTCCAGCATAGGTACATGCTCGGGAAACGCTAGACAAACCTTCTCCCTCAAACCACTGACCAACAGAGGATTGACAAGCAGAAAGGGTAATCAACTCCGTTCGGGAAAGATTCAACGGATAAATATCCGACAAGAATATTTTTTCATCGGCAAGGGCAATGAAAGGCATTTTTTCATCTTCAAGTACAAGATGACTATGAAGATGTACAATCCGCCAGTTATTTTTCATTTTTTTTAGGAAATTTTGTCGGTTGGCTGCTGATTTCGTCAAACAAGTTCCTGCAATCGACTCATGTATCGCTGACAAACTTTCTTTACTTGCCAAAAGATGAGGTAAATTCTGAAAATTAGTAAACTCAATGGGAGCAATGCCAAGAAATTGACCTTCTGCTCTGGGTCTTTTTTGAGCAACATATTGAGAAACCGTAGCAGAATAAGTATAATTAAAGGTATTGTTTTCTATCAAATATTGTCCTTTTGTAAACGGCTTTTCTTGTAACATCTCAAAATTAAGGTAATTAAGCCATCCGTCTGGTGCTAGTAGATAACGATTAATTTTACTAGGAGCTTTTCGCCAAACCAACTCCGTAAGACTCTGATTATAAAGCAGGAAAGAATCTTTATATGTTGTTTCGAACAACTTGGGAAGTTCTGCCCATTGTTGCATAGCCTGTGCAGCAAAAAAGTCTTTTTCCTGATATCTTATACGATGAACAAGTTCATTTTCTCTAGTAATTTGGATAGCATAAATGACGGAATCTCCTACAAAATAGCCCACAAAAGCGGTAGAATCATCAAGCAACTTACTTTTAACTTCTTCCAAATTAGGGATTTCTACATTATACTTAAACTGGTAATAGGCGGGATAATCTGCTTCTAAAGATTTTATTCGAACCTTAAGTTTTTCCTTTTTTATTAAGTATTCATCTCGTTCCTCGCTTGCATTAGCATTTAATACTTCTTTTTGCAAGGCATTGATTTCCTGTAAAATTTCCAATGGAATATTTGCCTTATCCTGTGCTTCACGTTCATTCAAAGCATCAGCAAGTAAAACGGCTTTACTTTTTTCCATAAAAAAGTAAACATCTCCATAGTTTTTGGCTAAATATGCCGTTTCAATCGCTTTTTCATAAAGCGTACGAGTCGTTTTTCGCCAAAATAACTTTGAAGCTTCTTCGGTATGCTCTTGTCGCATTAAATCAATAAGTTCATCAGCCGTTTTATAGGTTTTGATAGCAGCTTCTAAGTCTTTGAATTCTTTAGATTTGTGATACAACAAACTCAAGGTATGAGCCTTGGAAGAGAAAAAGTCAAGTAAATGAGCAGAAACACCACGTATTTGAATCTTTAACAAGTCTGGGTTTTTATAAAAATCTTTTTCTTCTCGAAAACTAGGAATGACTTGTTGTATCGCTTTATGATAGTAGCTTAAAGCTATAGTATAATTGGCTTGTTCGAAATGAACATCCGCAATGTTATTAAATGCTGGTGCTAGTTCGTAGTCATTTTCAACGTTGAAGCTTTCTTGCATTCCAGTTAAATATTTTTCAGAGTACGCTATAGCTTTATCGTATTCTTGCCATCGCTTGTATACAACGCCGATATTTAGATGACCAATCCAATAATTTCTAGAGTTTATTTCTAAAAAGTCAAGACTCTGATTAAATTCATTTAGTGCCATTTCTAAACTATCTTGCATTAAGTAGGCACTCCCTTTATTGATATGAATAGAGCCCAATAAAGACCTAGGAGCAGTAGCAAGCTTTTTAGTAGCCTTGACTGCTTGGTTGTACATCGTCAAAGCACTATCCTGCTTGCTTAAGTCATAATAAATTG